>JAKISF010000020.1 GCA_021648725.1 Bacteroidales bacterium
AAGGTTTTATGCTATAAATATATAAAAAGCATTGCACTTATACAAATATTTCAACATGTTTTTTGCTATTATTTTGCTGTGCCTCAAATAATTATGTTCATCTAATTTAAAAATCAGCAAGCCCTAAATTATTTGTTGCAATATACGTGCTTGTAATTTTTTCGCTTTTCGGGCTTTAAGTTTCTATTGCCTTTAATCTATATAATAATTCTTTTTTGCTTGACAGCTAAATTTGATTTGTTTATTATTTCGGAGCAAAATGGTTATGAATGATAATTTAACAGTATTATTCATTTTGTGTTCTTTTCTTTTTCATCGAGTTTTAATTTTTTCAACAATTTTTCCAGTGCTTCATTCTGCCCGGAGTATTGTTCGATTATTTCTTCGATGTTTTTTTCTTTCACTTTATTTTTTTCGGACATTAATATCTTTTTTTACAAAATTATGACATTTATTCGGTAAATATTTAAAAACAAGATAACAAAAGGTTAACAACCCGGGCTATATATAAGATTTGCTCACAGTTTCAGACAATTAGCTTCTAAACAAAACAAATTTATGCAGTATTATCGGGATAATTTAAGGAATTTTGATGAAGTTTAGGAGTTAATTATAGAAATCTTTAAAATAAAAAAACAAAAGCACATCATCTTTTAACAGAAAATCTCTCATAATAACTCGTTATAATTTCATAATTTTCAGTCCGAACCTAACGTATTTTTGTTTTTCGGTAAGATAAATATGTATATCGAACTTAGGTTAATATTATTTTTAAGAAAAACAAGAATAGTACAGAATATTCTGATAATAAGTAAGATGTGGGTTATTTGTGAGTTTAATATTTCGAGAGAAATGATTGCAGGTTCACAGATTGGTCAATATTTAATTTTTTTCGAAAACGAGAACGGAAAACCTTTACACTTTCTGCGGAAACATACATAACAGAAGCAATATCTTTTGAACTTAAACCAAGTTTTAAGAATGCGGCAAGTTTTATTTCGGATTGAGTTAAATTCGGAACATCAGCTGAAATGTTTTGATAAAAATACTCATTAACTGAATTAAAGGCTATTTCAAAACGTTTCCAACTGTCTGTTTTAATTTTTGTATCAATATTTTTTATTATTTCTTCTGCTATTTTTATTGTTTTATTATTTTTTATTAATTTAATCAGTTCTTGCATTTTATAGGCAGTTTGTTGATTAAATTTATTATTTCGGATTAAAAAAAGTGTATTCTCAATAAGCTCTTGATTTTTCTTTTTTAAGATATTATTATTGTATTCAGCCATGTTTAATGCAGAAACAGTTCTGGCAACAAGTTCAACTTCGTTTATAGGTTTTCTTATATAGTCAACAGCACCTGCATCTAAAGCTGTTTGTAAATTTTCAACACTTACCATAACTCCGGTTGCCATTATCACTGGAATATCTCTCAAATCTTTATTTTTTTTAACAAGTTTTACAAATGAGATTCCGTCCATTTCAGGCATGTCCCAATCAGAAATAATTATATCGGGTATAATTTTCTCGGCAATTGATAAAGCAATTTTTCCGTCGGGTGCTTGATATAGTTTATATTCAGGTTTGTATTTTTCAAAAATTGAAACAATAATTTGAATGTTTTCAAGAATATCATCAACTACTAAAATTTTTTTCAGCATAATTGTTATATTGTGAAGTAAGTTTTTTTAATTTTCAACGGTTAATAAAATCTCAAAAAGTTTTGTATTGTAATTTTCAATACTTTTTGATAATTCTTTTTTCCATTTTTTAATATTTCTGCCGTTGTCAACTATTTGGTTTAATACAGTTTTTAATTCACTAATTTCATAAATTTTAATTTTCTTTAACTTATTAATGTATGGTTTTAATACAGCTTTATCATTTTCAGTTAAACTAATTTTTTCGGCTTCCACTTTTTTTGGTATAATTCCTTTTCGTTTTTTCTCAATTAGTTTCAGTTCAAAAATAAAACTTGTTCCTTTGTTCGGTTCTGATAAAACAATTATATTCCTGCCGTGAGCTTCAACAGCTTTTTTCACAAAATATAATCCTATGCCGGAAGAACTTACATTATGCGATTTCTCAGATATGCTTGATTTGTAAATTTCAAATATTTCGTTTATTTTTTCTTTTTCAATCCCTATTCCGGTATCTTTTACTTCAATTTGCAGTTTATCTTTTACTTTTTTTGCCCGGACATATATTTCTCCCCCTGAATTTGTGTACCTTACTGCATTTGTAAAAATATTTATAAATATTCTTTTTAAAATTTCGAAGTCAGATAAAACAGTATAATTATAATCTAACTCATTATTAAATTCAATACCTTTATTTATAAATAAAAATTCAGTAGAATTAATTGCGTCTTGAATAACATCATTTAGCCCGATTTGTTGAAAATTAATACTAAAAAAATCTTGCCGTATTTTTGAAATATTTAAAATGTTTTCGACAAGGTTAAGCATGAAAAGAGCATTATTCCGAAGCTTTATATTATCGTTTGTTGTTTCGATTATCCGACTCAAGGGGTTTTTTAAATCATGAACTATCATTTGTGTTTGCAGTTCTTTAAAATTTGATATTTTTTCTAACTGTTGTTTTTGTTCAATTATTAACTGTTTTTGTTTTTCTTCATTTTTATAGCTTTTGAAGTATTTGTCAGAAATTAAATCAAGGACATTCTTTTGTCTGTTTATTTTTTTATTTTTATTTAATAATTCCGCATTTATTTTTTCTAAGCCTATTCTCTGTTTTGAGATTTTATCGTTTTTACTGATTAGTTTTCGTCTGAGAAGCAGAAGTATTGTTAATATTGCTAAAGCCAGAAAAAATGCTATTAATAATCCGTGTTTTTGTTTTTTTTGCTGACTTATAATAATTTCTTTTTGCACTAACAGTTGGTTTTGTTGGTTTATCTGAACTTCTTTTTTCTGAAATTCATATTTTTTAATGTAATTTTGAATTTCTGTATCTCTTTGTTCATTAAATAAATGAACCCTCATATCAAGTGCCGAGTCAAAGTAGAAGCTTGCTTTTTCATAATCTTTAATTTTTCTGTATGTGTGACCTAGATAAGTTATTGAATTAAGAAGGTTCATTTTAAAGTTTTTTGCAGCACAAATTTCAGCACTTTTATTAAGATACTTAATTGCTTCGGAATAATCCTCCATTAAAAAATAAGCGTTTCCTAAATTATTATAGTTATTTTGAAGAGCAATTGTATCTTTAAGTTTCAAATTTAATGTCATTGAACGTCTATAAAATGATATTGCTTTTTTGTGCTTGTTTTGGAAACTGTAAACAGCACCTAATATTTCGTAGTTACTTGCAATCAAAGACAGACTTTCAATTTTTTCAGCATAAAATTCGGAAGAATCAATATTGTTTTTTAATTCTTCAAATGTTCCCAACTTAAAGTTGTTTGCAGCCATTCGGTTGTATATATGTGCTATATTAAAATCGTCTTGAAATAAGTATGCAATTTTGAGAGCTTCGTTTAATATTTTTACGGCATCTGTATGATTTTCTGTTGCACGATATTCTTCGGCAAGATTTTGCAGTAAAAAAATTCTGAATTCCGGCTTTTTAACATTATTCAAAGCATTGTTTAAAATTTTGATTGAAGAAGCATAATCGCCGAATTTCCGATAAATAATTGTCAGCTCTTGTGCACTGTATGCAATTCCTTTTTCATAACCGGAAGAATTAAAGTAGTTATATTTTTCTTTTGCAAATAAAAAAGCTTCGTCAACGTCATAATCTGACAACAGCCAAAAAATATTTTTGCTGACCTCAGTAATGCAAGAATCATTTTCACAGTCGGCTAAAATAATTTTAAGACTGTCAATCTTTTTTATTTGAGCATATTGTATAGCCGGATAAAAACAAAAAAATAAGACAATAATTTTTTTCATCTATTACAAAGTTACTATTAAATTGAATATTAACCTGAATTCGACATAAGATTTATTTATGAGAAAAACAAGAGTGTATTAGATTTGAATTGAAAATAAAGAAATTATAACCGGTTTTCAATTCAAAGATGATGTGCTTTTGTTTTTTCTTTTAAAGATTTCTATAATTAACTCCTAAACTTCATCAAATTTCCTTGAATTATCCCGATAGTGCTGTATAAATTTATTTTGTTCAGAAGCTAATTGTCTGAAATTGTAAGTAAATCTTATGTCAGACTCAGGTTTTTTCTATATTGTAAAATCATCGGAAATTTAATACAAATAAAGAAAAATAAAAAAAGCCGATTTTTAAATCGACTTTTTAAGACACTGTTTATTAGTTTGTTTTAAGAATTTTTAATGTTTTCTTTAATGCTGTCTTTAAAAGCTTTTACCGGTTTAAACTTAGGAGCAAAATGTTCGGGAATAATAACTGATTTATTCTTTCGAATATCTCGAGCTGTTTTTTTTGCTTTTTTCACAACTAAGAAGCTTCCGAAGCCTCTTAAATAAACATTATTATTGTTTTTTAATGAATCTTTTATGTTTTTTGCAAGAGATTCTACAATCTTTTTTACCTCAGTATTATCTATTCCGGTTTGATGAGATATCAATGTTATTAATTCTGATTTTGTCATTTTGTTTACTTGTTATGATTTATATTTTTGTCATTTTTTATTTCAACTATTTCCTTAAGTTCTTTTATTTGCTCCTCACAATCTTTAATAATGTTTTCTGCTTGTTCTATAATTCCTTTTTTATCTTTATTTTTTTTCATTATTGCATATTTAAATAGTACAAGGGCACAATTTTAATAAAATTACTACTTAATTCTTTATAAAAAAGTTAGCAAAAGGTTAACAAAATGAAAGACTTTTCGGTTTGTAACGATTTAAATGTGTTATTAGAAGGTATAAATTAAACAGAAGCAAAAAATGCCGAAAGGTTTTGTTTGCTGTCCAAATTAAGTTTTTTACGTAAACGAGAACGAGCAACTTTAACGCTTTCAGGGCTTTGAAATAATGCAGAAGAAATATCTTTTGTATTCATACCCAAACGCAAGAAAATACTTAGTTTTATTTCGGCGTTTGTTAAATTGGGGTATTTTTCAAGAAGTTTTTTACTGAAATCTTTATTACCCGACTCAAATATTATTTCAAATCTTTGCCATGAATCTTGTTTTACTTTTTCATCAATACTTTTTATGATGTATTCAAATAAGTTATGTATTTCTTCATCTTTTTCGGGTAATTTTGTGTATAATTCTTTCAGTTTTTTTATTATTTGAATATTAAATTTATTATTTCTGATTAACATTAAAGCATTTTCGGCTATTTCTTGATTTTTATTTTCAATAATTTGCTTGTTATATTCAGAAATCTTAAGAACAGATTTTACTCTTGCACACAGTTCAACGGAATCTATGGGTTTTCTGATGTAATCAACTGCACCGGCATTTAGTGCCGTTTTTAAATCTGCTGAAGATTGCATAACAGCAGTTGCCATTATAATAGGAATCTCTTTTGTGTTTTTATTTTTTTGAAGTTTTTTAATCAGTTCAATTCCGTTTACAACGGGCATATCCCAATCTGTAATAATTAAGTCGGGTAATTTTAGTTCTGCAATTTTAAAGGCAATATCTCCGTTATTTGCCTGAAAGAAAATTGTGTTTTCATCATGCTGTAAAAGGATGTCTAAAATTGTGTTGATAATATGAGGGTTATCATCAACAACTAATATTTTATTTTTTAGTGTTTTCAAAATATTTTATGTTATTATTTTTCGGAAACAGAGTTTATTATTTCTTTATATAGTTCCGGATTACAATTATAAATAGCGTTATTTAATTTTTTCTTCCATTTTTTAATGCCTTCCGAGAAATTTTCGTCAATTTGGGTTGTTACTTTTCGGAGTAAACTAATTTCATATACTTCAAGGTTTTTAAGTTGTTTACAAAAAACTTGTAAATACTCTTCATCTTTTTTAATGAGAACATTCTTAGTTGTTTTTCTTTTTGGTACTTTATTATTATTTATCACAGCGTTTTCTTCTGCTAAATCAATTGAAAAAGAGAAGACTGTATATTTGTCGGGTATTGATTCTACATTTATTTTTCCGTTATGAGCTTCTACCGCTATTTTACAAAAAGTTAAACCTAAACCGGTGGATCTTGCCATTCCTGTTTTCTTTGCCATAACTTGTTTGAACTTACTGAATATTAAATCAATTTTATCTTCTTTGACTCCTATTCCTGTATCAACAACTTTTATTGCAACCTTAGATTTCTCTTTATTTGTTTCATAATTTATTAATATTGAGCTGTTTGCATGAGAATATTTGATTGAGTTTGACAGTAGGTTAACAATTATCCGTCTTAGAATTTCATTGTCGGCAAAAACAATTAATCCGCTGTGTATTCGATTTTCAATTTTTATGTTTTTGTGTTCTGCAAATAACTCAACTTGTTTAATTGCATTATCTGAGATTTCTTTCAGGTTATATTCCTTCTTATTTAGGGGCATAATCATTCCTTCGTATTTTTGTACGTCAAGAATGTTTTCTACCATTGTCAGTATTTCTTCGGCAAAAAACTTTACTTCTTTATTTTCTGAAATATTAATTATGCTGCTTATAGGGTTTTTTAAATCGTGTACAATCATACCGGTTAAACCTTCACGAAGTTTACTCTGTAGTCTTATTTCTCGATTTAATACCATTAAATCAATTGCTTTTTCGGTAAGTTTGTCTGTTTTGACTTTAACTTCTTTGTTTTTTTGAATTAACTCTTGTTTTTGGTCGGTATTTATTTTATTAAGCTTTGATATTATTTGACTTTTTATTAATAATTTTTGTCTAAAAATTAATACTATGGTAATAATTAATAAAATAGAAATAATTATTATCAAAAGGAAGTAATTCATAAAACCGGTTTTTGCTATTGCAATATATATAATTAATTTGAGTTTTTAAATATTTTCTTTTGCTGTACATATCAAAAAAAAAAATCAACAACAGTTGATTTTTTAGTAAAACTTATACCAAACTCAGATTATTAAGTAATTTAAGCTACTTTTAATTTTGTAATATCAGTTTTTTCTATTTTTTCTTTTGCATATTTAAGAGTAACTTTAAATTCTTTAACATTTTGAGAAGGTAAATCAAACATTGCATCTGTCATTATTGATTCGCAAATAGACCTCAGCCCTCTTGCTCCTATTTTGTATTCAATTGCTCTATCTACAATGTATTCAAATACTTTTTTGTCGAATTTCAGCTTAATACCGTCAATTTCAAATAGTTTTGTATATTGCTTAATTATTGAATTTTTCGGTTCTGTTAAGA
The DNA here is from genome assembly GCA_021648725.1 of Bacteroidales bacterium. Taxonomy (NCBI): domain Bacteria; kingdom Pseudomonadati; phylum Bacteroidota; class Bacteroidia; order Bacteroidales; species Bacteroidales bacterium. The sequence goes on from JAKISF010000020.1 coordinate 7,301, forward strand.
TAAGCCTTAAAACGTCCCTGTCAAGAGGATTTAAATGAGATAATACCGGTAAGCGACCGATTATTTCAGGAATAAGACCGAATGATTTTAAATCTTGCGGAGCAACATATTGCAGGAAATTTTCTTTGTCTATTTTTTCGGTTGCTTTTTTATCAAATCCTACAACTTGTGTATTTAATCGGCGTGCTATTTTCTTTTCTATACCGTCAAAAGCCCCCCCTGCAATAAAAAGAATATTTTTAGTATTAATCTGAATTAAATTTTGTTCGGGATGTTTTCTGCCTCCTTTGGGCGGAACACCTACAACTGAACCTTCGAGAAGTTTTAAAAGTCCTTGCTGAACACCTTCTCCGGAAACATCTCTTGTTATTGAAGGATTATCACCTTTTCGTGCAATTTTATCAATTTCATCAATAAAAACGATGCCTTGTTCGGCTGCTTCAACATTAAAGTCTGCTGCTTGTAACAACCGGGTTAACAGGCTTTCAATATCTTCTCCTACGTAGCCAGCTTCTGTTAATACTGTTGCGTCAACAATAGTGAAAGGAACCTGCAACATTTTTGCAATTGTTTTTGCAAGTAATGTTTTTCCGGTTCCTGTTTCACCAACTAAAATAATATTAGATTTATCAATTTCAACCTCATCATCAGATTTTTCCGGAACGGATAATCTTTTATAATGGTTATAAACTGCAACCGATAATACTTTTTTTGCTTGGTCTTGTCCGATAATATATTGATCGAGAAATTTCTTAATTTCTTTCGGTTTTTTTAATTTAACACTATTTATGTCAAATTTACTTTTATCTTTCTTATCCTTGAATTCTTCTGCAACAATTTCATATGCTCTACCGGTACATTCGTCACATATAAAACCGGATACACCGGAAATCAAAAATTCGACTTCGTTTCTTTTTCTGTCGCAAAAAGAGCATTTATCCATAAGGAACTAATTAAAATGATAATTTATTTTTCTTTTAATAATACTTTGTCAATCATACCGTATTTTACGGCTTCTTCAGAACGCATCCAGTAGTCTCTGTCAGAATCTTTTTCAATTTGCTTTAATGTTTTACCTGAATGTTTTGCAATTATATGATAAAGTTCGTCTTTTAATTTTTTAATTTCATTAAAAGTAATTTCGATATCAGAGACTTGTCCTTGTGCACCACCCATAGGTTGATGAATCATTACTCTTGAATGTTTTAATGCTGCACGTTTTCCTTTTTCTCCGGCAACCAAAAGAACTGCTGCCATTGATGCTGCCATACCCGTACACGTTGTTGCAACTTCGGAACTGATATACTGCATTGTATCATAAATTCCGAGACCTGCATAAACACCTCCGCCGGGAGAATTTATATAAATTTGAATATCTTTTGAGGGGTCGGAAGATTCTAAGAAAAGCAATTGTGCTTGAATTATGTTTGCAACATATTCGTCAATAGGTAACCCCAGAAAAATTATTCTGTCCATCATTAAACGAGAAAATACGTCCATTTGGGCAACATTCAGTTGTCGTTCTTCAATGATTGTAGGCGAAATATAGCTGCTTTGAACTGCTTTATAATATCTGTGAAGATTAAGGCTGCTTATACCTTTATGCTTTGTTGCATATTTGTTAAATTCATTGTTATCCATTTTAATTTATTTTTGTTCGTATAACTTTTTAAAATCGTCTAAAGATATTGCTTTTTCTTCTAATTTAGCATTTTCTTTAATATAATTTATTACTTTATTTTCAACGGCACGTTCTGCAAATCTGTTTCTGTCTTCTGCTTTTTCAAGATTTTTATCGATAAAAGATGCCATTTGTTCTTCTGACATTGAATTTAAAGGTAAACCATATTGCATAAACTGTGCTTCGGTAAATTTTCTTGATTCTTGTCGTAATTCTTCTTCCGTAACTTTAAACTCTTGATTTTTAGAAATAGAGCTTTTTATAAGTTGCCAAATTGTATCTTTTTCAAACAGGGGATATTCTTTTTCTAAAATTTCATCAGTAAGTTTACCTTCTTTATCGGTAGCTTTTAACCACTTTTTCATGAATTCTTCGGGTAATTTTACATCGGATTTTGATAATAATTTCTCTTTTGCATCCACTCCTAATCTGTATTCAGATTCATCTTTGTAAACTTTTTCAATATTTGCTTTGATTTTTTCTTTGTATTCTTCTTCTGTTTTTATTTTTTCATTTGCGAATACTTTATCAAAAAGTTCTTGGTTAATTTCAGCAGGGACATAATTTGTGATTTCAGATATTACGAATTGAAAGTGAGATTCAATTTCATCAACTTTTTCTTTATCAATTTTTAGAATTCCTGCAATTTCAGTATTATTCGGGAATGCTTTTTTGATATCAAAGGTTACTGTGTCATCAATTTTTGCACCTATAAATTTTTTCTTTTCTTTTTCATCTTTAATAATGTCTGTTGCAATCATTGTATCTTCCGAAAAAATTCCGTCTTGAATAACTTTGCCTTCTTTATCTGTTTGTATTACATTACCTTTTACATAAGAAGTTCCTTCAATGGTATCTTTTTTTTCTGCTTTTGCAAATTGATTTCTGTGCCTTTCTATTTCATCGTTAATTAATTTATCATCAATTTTAATTTTGTAATAAGGGATAGAAGTTTTTTTGTCTATTGTTAAATCAATTTTAGGAGCTAAACCTACATCAAATAAGAATTCGTGTTCTGTTTCATTAATAATATCAACAGGTTGTTGTTTGTCAGAAGGCAGAGGCTGACCTAATATATCTAATTTTTCGTCTATCAAATATTTTGTTAAACTTTCAGATACGAGTTTATCAACTTCTTGCATAACGATTTGGTTGCCGACCATTTTTTTTATTAAACCGATAGGAGCTTTCCCCGGTCTGAAACCTTTTATTTGAGCTTTTTTTCTGTATTCTTTTAATTCACTGTTTACTTTCGGCTCATAATCTTCAACATTTATTTTTAATGAAATAACTGAGTTTAACTCATCTTTTTCGGTTCTTGTAATATTCATAATTTACTTAATTATTTATATAAAATAAAATCCGCCTGCAAAATACAGGCGGATTGTGCGGATGAAGGGACTCGAACCCCCACACCTTACGGCACAAGATCCTAAGTCTAGCGTGTCTACCAATTTCACCACATCCGCATTTTGCGTTTGCAAAAGTACTTTATTTTTTTTTTATACAAAACTTTTACAGAATTTTTTCTTATGATTTAATTCCCTCTGAGGTTTTTAACAACATCAAATTATTTTAAATTCAGTACGCCTGTTATTTTTTCTGCCTTTTTCGGTATTATTTGTGTCGATAGGTAATAGGCTTCCGTAGCCTTTATATATTATTCTGTTTTCAGAAATTCCTTTTGAGATTAAATAATCGTAAACTGCTTTTGCTCTGTTCAGGGAAAGTTGTTTGTTGTGTGTTTCGTTTCCGGTATTATCTGTGTGTCCGCTTATTTCTGCTCTTAATTTTTGATTGGTTTGTAAGAAACTATATAGTTTTTCAAGTTCGGATAGTGATTTCTCTTCTAATTTATATGAATCGACTTCAAAGAAAATGTTTTTTAAAATTGTTTTTTTGCCTTTTCGGATAGGAGAGAGGGGAATGTCAAAACGGTAAACTTTTAATGAGTCTGAACTTTTTGTTAATGAAAATGATTCGGAATAAAATAAATATCCTTCTTTTGAAACATTAAAGGCATAATCTTGTCCTGCCGGAATACAAATTAGAAATTCTCCTGTTTCTTTATCGGAAATTGATTGAGCAACGGTTGAATTGTTTGAGAGGTTAATTAATTTTATGTTTGCATCTAATTTTTCAACTGATTCGGCATTATATACAATTCCTTTGATATAAGTAACTTTGTGCGGTTGGTTCTCGGGTGTAAGTTCAAAAGTATATAGGTCTAAGCCTCCGAATTTTGATTTTTTTGAAGATGCATAATATGCTTTGTTTCCTTTTGCGTTTATAGTTAGGCTTACCTCTTCATCAAATGTATTAATAGGGTAACCTAAGTTTTTTGCTTTGCCGAAATTACCGGAACTGTCTTTTCTTGATAAAAATAAATCTTGTTTTCCTAATCCGAGATGCCCGTTTGATGCAAAATATAAAGTTTTATTATCGTAATGGATAAAAGGTGATTGGTCATGACCTTTTGTGTTAATTGAATTGCCGAGATTTACCGGTTTTGTCCAAGTGTTATCTTCTTGAAGTTCGGTTTTCCAAATATCAATTTTACCTTTTCCGCCGGGACGGTTGGATGCAAAGTACAAAGTTTTTCCGTCGGCTGAAAAAGAAGGTTGAGATTCCCAATATTTTGAATTTACGACAGCACCGAGATTTTCCGGTTGCGACCAGTTATCACCGGTTTTGTGAGAAACAAAAATATCGCAACTTCCGTATGTTTTTCCGTGATAACTTTTGCCGCTTTCGTATTCGCAAGAAGTAAAAAAAAGTGTTTTTCCGTCTGCCGAAATGCTTTGTGCTCCTTCGTTTCCTATTGTGTTTAAAGGTTCGCCCAATGCTGTTGCTTTTTTGAAGGTATTATTTTCTTTTTCTGAAATAAAAAAATCTTCCTGCATTTCTAAAGTGCCGTCGTCATATCTTTTTCCTGAGCCGATTAAACGTGTATAAATTAATGTTTGTTCATCAGCTGTTATGGCAGGTAAATATTCGTTATATTCTGAGTTAATGTTTTTTCCTAAGTTAACAGGTTTGAAATTTACGGGATTTTTAATTGCATTTATTCCGAAGTCGCATCTTTTTATATAATTTTTTGTTTGAGGTGCATATCTTCCGGAAGTGTCATGTTTTTTTAGTTCAAGTAAATGTCTTTTTGCATCTTCATATTTTCCTATTGATAATTCGGTTTTTGCAAGAGTAAAATATGCCATTGAACTTTTTTGCGGATTAATTGCTATTGCTTTTTTTAATGTCAGAATTTTATATGCAGGACGTTTTGTTTCGTCATATATGTCTGATAATAAATAATATACTTCTATGAAATTTTTGTCTTTTGAAATAGCTTGTTCCGACCAGTAAATTGCTTTTTCGTAATTGTAGGCATTATAATAGCTGTATGCCTTATTGAAATATTCAATTGCTTTTTTATTTTTAGTCGATAAATTTTGGGAGAGTAATTGTCCGCAAGAGAATATTAGCAGTATAAATATAAACTTCTTCATTTTTTTTGATATTATCTGAAACTCGGGCAATCGCAACCTTTGCCGTTCGGATCGGGAATGTCGATTCTAACGCCGAAACTTATTGCAAGAGAACGAGAATGTGAATGATTTAAAGTTATTGCTAAATCAACTTTTTTTGATAAATAATAGTTGTATTCAACCATTCCGCTCAGCCATCCTATTTTATACATTGCATTTTTTCCTATTATATAATTATCTTCGTTTACAAAATTTTCAATACTTGTTTTGTCGGTATCATAAAAAATAGCAGAACCGACACCGAAATAGAGAGAATGTTTAAAATGTTTGAATAATTTATATCTTAACAGAACTTGGCTGTAACCGGAAAGTAAATTGAACCTGTCGTTCATAACAGCGGTTGTTGCTCTGAAAGATAAGTTTTTAATTAAAAATCTGTCATAAGACATTATTATTCCGGGTTCAAAAGTTACATAACCTTTATTATCAAATGAGTTTTGATGAAGCGGAAGGTTTTGTTCTGCAAAAGGGTGGGTGCTGACTGTTAACAGCCCGGCAGAGAAGCTGCTTTGTGCAGAGATAATTCCTAAATTTAATATCAGAAAAATTATTGTAAAGATAATTCTCATTAGTTTTAGATTTATACAAATTTATTAAAAAAAAAGGATACATTTATTATAAACGCATCCTTTTCATTAAAATTTTACGGATAGAATCTAACAATCGGAACAAGTCGGTTGAGACCAAGATTTTTGTTTGTAGTTTTTATCCAAAACAGCTTGCTCGGTTTTAATACAATATATTTTTTTCTTTCTTAAAGACTTATTGTGTCCGACGCGAGTTTCGGGAAAAGCTTTCTTTTTTGAAAAAAAAGTTTGTATGCCGAGACCGATTAATGCTATTCCGATTAATGCTAAGGATAGTATGAATATTGTTAAAAACATGATTTTTAATTTTAAATTTTTGCAAAGTTACGATATATTAACTGATTGTTGAACCGTTTTCAAACTTTTCTTCCGGAGAAACAAATGATAGCTTTCCGTCAGGGTTTTCTGCCATTAAAATCATTCCTTGCGATTCAATACCTTTTAACTTACGAGGTGCAAGATTTACAAGTACTTGAACTTGTTTGCCTATAATTTCTTCGGGTTTGTAATATTCTGCAATACCTGAGACAACAGTTCTTTTGTCAACTCCTGTATCAAGTGTTATTTTCAATAACTTCTTTGTTTTTTTTACTTTTTCGGCTTCAATAATTGTTGCCGTTCTGATGTCAAGTTTTTGAAAATCGTCAAATGTTATTGTTTCTTTAACTGAAGGAAGCTTAATATTTTCTTTTGCGTTATCTTCTTTTGTTTTTAAAAGTTTTTTAATTTGAAATTCTATTTCTTTGTCTTCAATTTTTTGAAACAGAAGTTCAGGTTCATTTACTATATGACCGGGTTTAAGGATTTCTTTATTTGCATCTTCCCAGCTTATTTTATCAACATTTAACAGTTCTGTTAATTTTTTTGCTGTGAAAGGCATAAACGGTTCAACTAATACTGACAAACTTGCAGTTAATTGCAATGAAACATATATAATTGTTTTAACACGCTCTGTATCAGTTTTTATCATATGCCAAGGCTCTGTGTCGGCAAGATATTTGTTTCCGATTCTTGCCAAATTCATAACATCTTTCAGGGCTTCCCTGAATTTGTAATTTTCAATATTTTGCTCAATGCTTTCTTTTATTTTTTTAATTTCTGAGAGCACAGTTTTGTCTTCTTTTGTATATTCTCCGGGAGTCGGAACTTTTTTGTCGTAATATTTTTTTGTAAGAACCAAAGTTCTGTTTACGAAATTTCCGAAAATATTAACTAATTCGCTGTTGTTTCTTTCTTGAAAATCTTTCCATGTAAAATCGCTGTCTCTTGTTTCAGGAGCAATTGCCGTAAGTACGTATCTTAAAACATCTTGCTTGTCTTTAAAGTCTTTAAGGTATTCATGCAGCCAAACAGCCCAGTTTCTTGAAGTTGAAATTTTATCGTTTTCCAAATTTAAAAAAGCATTTGCAGGAACATTGTCAGGCAGAATATAAGAACCTTCGGCTTTAAGCATTGCGGGGAATATTATGCAATGAAAAACGATATTATCTTTTCCTATAAAATGTACCAACTTCGTTTCGGGGTCTTTCCAGTATTTCTCCCAGTTTTCTGTAACCTCTTTTGTTGCAGATATATAGCCTATCGGAGCATCAAACCAAACATATAAAACTTTACCTTTTGCATTTTCAACAGGAACGGGAACTCCCCAGTTTAAATCTCGACTTACGGCTCTTGCATGTAAACCGGAATCAAGCCAAGATTTACATTGTCCGTAAACATTCGGTTTCCATTCTTTGTGATCTTCCAAAATCCATTTTCTCAGGAAGGGTTCATGTTTATCCAAAGGTAAATACCAATGTTTTGTTTCTTTCAAACTTAGTTCTGAACCGCTTATTGTTGATTTCGGATTAATAAGTTCGGTAGGACTTAAAGCACTTCCGCATTTTTCACATTGGTCTCCGTATGCTTCTTCGTTTCCGCATTTCGGGCAGGTACCTTTTATATATCTGTCGGCAAGAAATTGGTTTTCTTGTGTGTCAAAATATTGTTCGGTAGTTTTTTCAATGAATTTGCCCTCATCATTTAACTTTTTAAAAAAGTCGGAAGCTGTTTCGTGATGAATTTTATTGCTGGTTCTTGAGTATATATCAACTGAAATTCCAAACTCTTTGAAAGAATTTTTAATAATATTATGATATCTGTCAACAACTTCTTGCGGGGAAATTCCTTCTTTCTTTGCTTTTAAAGTAATCGGTACACCGTGTTCATCGGAACCGCAAACCCATTTTACGTCTTCTCCTCTTAATCTTAAATATCGTACATAAATATCGGAAGGTATGTAAACACCTGCCAAATGTCCAATGTGGACAGGTCCGTTTGCATAGGGCAGGGCGGATGTTACCATGTATCTTTTATAGTCAGGCATAATTACTAAATTTGATATTTTAAATAAATAACTGACAAAAGTATCTTTTTTTGCTGAAAATATATGAATAAATCGCAATATTGTCATGTTTTTTTATGTTATTTGCAAAAAATATTGAAAGGCATATTGTTTGATATGTTAATTCAAATGTAAATAACAAAATATCTAAATAATTTAATACAACAAAATGGCAAAAGTAGAATTTTTAAACGAAGAATCGTTTAAGGCAAATGTTTTCGATTACGAAAAAAATAAAGATTGGAAATACGAAGGTAATGTTCCGTGTTTAATTGATTTTTATGCAGATTGGTGTCAACCTTGTAAAATGGTTGCTCCTATACTTGATGAACTTCAAGCAGAATACGGAGACACAATTCAAATTTATAAAATTGATACGGAAGTAGAAAGAAATCTTGCAGGAATGTTTGGAGTACAAAGTATTCCGTCGTTATTATTTGTACCTAAAGAAGGGCAACCGCAAATGGCTGCAGGTGCTTTACCGAAAGAAACTTTTGAGAAAGCTATTTCGGATGTTCTCGGTGTTGAAAAACCGGCATAAATTATTTCTTGAAAGCCGTTGAAATCCAGCGGTTTTCTTTTTACGGTAATTTTTTGGTATAATTATCGTTATATTGTAATTGGTATATTAACACTTAAAATCAAATGACAATGAAAAAGATTATGATTACAAGTTTATTCCTTTTGGGAATATTATATAGTTTTTCGCAAAAAGTAACATTTTTAGACGAAGCAACATTTAAAGCAAATGTTTGGAATTATGAAAAAAATGCAACTTGGAAGTTCGAAGGTAACAAACCTATGATTATTGATTTTTATGCTGACTGGTGCAGACCTTGTAAAATGATTGCTCCGCATTTAAAAGATATTCAAGCCGAATACGGAAGTAAACTTCAGGTTTATAAAATTAATACGGATAAAAACCCGAACTTGGCAAACTTATTTAAAGTAAGAAGTATTCCTACATTATTATTTGTACCTGCCAACGGTGAGTATAAACAAATTGTGGGGTACAGAAGTAAAGAGCAATTTGAAGAACTTGTTTCAAATATTTTGAAAGTAGAAAAATAGTTTTTTAAAAATATTCTAAATTAAAAGTTGTTTTATTTAAAGCAACTTTTTTTATGTGTTAATTTTTGGTAAATCTTTTTTTGAATATTAAATTTGACCCGAGAGGAAATACAAGTTTACTATATGAAAAATAAAATATATGTGTTCATTATCCTTTTAATTACTTGTAATAGTTGCGGAAAAGTACCGATATCTGTTCCCGGGCAGGATGTTTTGCATTTTACGGGTAATTTTGAAACAGGTTATTTGAACCAATATGAATATTTTGAGACAGATACTGCGATTAATACCGTAATTGTTACTGCTCCGGTTCGTAAAGGTAAGTTTGCATTAAAAAACACTTTGAATCCGGGCAATTATATTTTTAACGGATATCGTTCTGAACTGTCTGTTTATGATTGTGCTAAATATAAAACAAATGTATTTTACGGATTAAGTTTCATGATTGATACAGGTTATGTAGATGAAAACTTCAACTTAATTTGCCAGTGGCATGATATGCCTGATTTTAATAATGGTGAAGATTGGTCTCCGATGCCTCTGTTGCATGGTTCGTCTCCTCCTGTAGCACTAATTTACCTTAACGGCAATATTGCATTAAAATTGAACGATAATCCGAACTCTAATACCGAAACTATATTAGTGGGCGATGAACATCCCATTAATAAAGGAGAGTGGCAAGATGTAGTCTTTCATATTTACTGGAGTGATGATAAAACTGCTTTTATAGAGTGCCGGCTGAACGGAAACTATATAACACCTTTTAACGGTTCTGATAATAAGTATTACTATAGAAATTTATTTAACAGAGCAGGAAATTATTTTAAATTCGGACATTATAGAGGTAAAAGTGATACTCCTCATTCCAACACGATTTATTTTGATGAAATAAAAATCGGTTCAACATATAAAGAAGTAGCACCATGAAAAAACTCATATTTACTTTTTTGTTTTGTTTTATTCTTTTACCGATGTTCGGACAAGAGGGAAATGTTCTGCAAAAACATCAATTAGACTTTGATTTCGGAAGTTACCGTAACAGATATTTATATGCAGTAACTGATTTGAAATACATATCTCCTCTTTCAAGAAAAGCAAACTTAAATTATTCTGTCAGAATACGTTCTTACGGCACATTGTTTTTTTACAGTAAAAGTGCATATGATTTTACTCCGTTTATAAATTATTATTTTACAAATCCGATAAAACCTATATACTTCTCAATAGGTTTAGGCGTAGATACCAGGATAAGATTAGTTAATGACATACGAAGTGAAGCAACAACCGGTGCAGAGCCTATAATAAGTACAACAATTCACGGAGATATAAAGAATGCTTCATTTAACTTATCTTTATGGACAAGGTTCTATTCAAACGGGAGCTCATTTAATTTATTACCTGAATTTTCATATAAAATAGGAAGTAAGATTTCCTTATTTATTCGATATGAGTTGAATTATCTTAAAGTTTACGGCATATCTGCTCATAAGTGGAAACAAGATTCTTTTTTCGGAATGAAAATCTTATTTTAATGTACTGACTGTTCCGGCACAGCTATATAATTGCCCCGTTCGGTCCGATACCTACTTTTAAAGGTTTCGAAATTTTATTTCCGCTTTTATTATAAATTGTCATTGTTCCTGTGCCGGAAAAACCGTTGTCATTAAAAACATAAATGTTTCCGTTTTCTTGATTTACTTCCAAGCCGTAATATGAACCTGTTATAAATAATTCTTTTTGTTGCGGATTATTAATACTTAATTTATAAACACCCGATTTTTCGAGATAATAAATTAAACCGTTTTTTTTATCTGATGCAAGCCTTACGGGATAATAATCATCGCCGGTAATACCGATATTAATTCTTTCAATTATTTCATAAGTTTCGGGATTTATGCAAACTAATTGAGAGGCAGTTTCTGTCGGATAATCATAAATTGATTTTCCTTGGCAAAGAATCCACAGGTTGTTGTTTGTACTTGATACTAAATCTGTTGTGCCGTCTCCAACGGAAGTTGTAGTGATTATTTCATCGGTTTCGGCATTAATAACAGTGATTGTGCTGTCGTGTCCCCAAGCACCGTTTGCAACAAAAACTTTATTGTTTAGGAGGAGTAAATTTTCGGGATTGCTTCCTGCAGGAATTCTTTTAATTATTTTTTTTGCAGAAACATCAATAACACAGACTTCACCGGAGTTTTTTCCGTTTGTTATATAGCAAATATTCTTCCTGACGGGAATTATATATCTCGGATAAGAAATATCCGTAATTGTATTAATATGTTTAAATTTTTTTATATCAACAATTTCAATTTTTCTTGAATTGTTTACGCTTATTAACCCCAAAGTATCAATAATACACATAGATTGCACAACATCACCGAGAACCGCATTATTATTTTGTTTTGCATAAAGGTTATTTATTAGTTCTCCGCTTGCGGTGTTATAAAAACTTATTTCGCCGTTGTTCGACATAAAGTTTCCTTCATTTATTATGAAAATTCCTTTTGAAAGGTCAATTTCTTGTTTCGGAGCAGGTTTTGGTTTGCACGAAAAAAAACTTGTTATTAAAAAACTTATAATTAATATTATTTGAAAATGCTTTGCCATTTGATTTATTTATACAGAAACAGCTTGCCGGATTGTTTCTGCTGAATATGTTGTTTGAATTTTAAAATAATGCTGAAATAAATACTCCTTCCGGGTGACGGGAATGATTTAATCATTTCGTATTGCTTATTAAAAATGTTTAAAAACTTTAAATTAAATTCTGTTTTAAAATGCTTAATATCAATATTATAACTTGCATAAATATTTGATAAAAGATATTCCGGCAAAGTATAATCTTCATTATTTTCTTGTGTTATATATCTTTTTCCTGTGTATTGCGTTGCAAAACTTATTGTAAATTTTTTGTATGTGCTTGCAAAATAAAACTTTGCAGTATTTGTAGGTGTGTAAATCAATTTTTGAGGAATAATATAGTCGTCATTTGAATAAACATCAGTCAGCAAAGCATTTGTAAAATTATATGATGCAATTATTTTGTTAGAAAACTTGCCTGTTTTCAGGCTGTGATTTATATTTATTTCAATTCCGTTTATTTTTACATTTTTATTATTTACGGCTGTCCAAACATTATCTTTCGGAATCCATTGAACCATGTCATTAATGTTTGAATGATAATATGTTGTGTTAAAAAAACTCTTATTATTAAAAAAATATTTCAGACTTATTTCGGCATTATTTCCGGTTTCGTAATTCAGATTTATGTTTCCGCCCGGTTGCCAATATCTTTCATTAAAAGTCGGTTTTCTGTATTTATTTGAAACGTTGGTGCTTATAAGTATTTTGTCATTTAAAAAAGCTTTGTTTATACCGAAATCAAAAAGCGGAATATATTTTATTTGTTCTGAAAACTCGTTTCTTAAATTAAATTTAAAATTATAGCCCGAAAATGTATATTTTACCGATGAAATAAGCGAATAATCTGCTTCATAAATTTTATTTTCGAAATAATTTGAAGTTGAAACTTGTTGCCGGTTAATTATTCCGGCAAGGCTTAAAATTAAGTTGTTTTTTAAATAATATATGTAAGAAATGTCATTTGCAAAATTCTTTGCTGATATTTCAGAGTTTATGTAATATTCTGTATCATAGCTATTTGTTTTGTCGGTGTAATGCAGGTATTCTGAAAAATATGCCGAGCTTACGGTAAGTAAAGAATTTTTAAAAAGTTTTTTCCATCGAAAATAAGTTCTGAAAATACTGTCTGTTTGCATTTTGTTCCCTTCAATATACGAACCTGCAATTTCCGGAATTTCTTTGTTTTTAATTACATACCAAATTCCGCTTTCCAATGTGTTGTTTTTCGGAAGTTTTAATTTAATGTTTTGAATAATATTAAAACTGTTGAGGCTGTTATGTTGTCTTTTTTCAAGCGGAGCATCAAATTTGTAATTATCAACAAAAGGAAAATTATTTTCGGCATTTATTTTATTGAACGATATTTTGTATTGCAAATTGTTGTTTGAAAATGAAGTACTTGCAAGATATTTGTGTGTTTTGAAACTTCCTGTTTCATTTCCTGTGCTGAAACTTAATCCTTTGCTGTATTCTGCAAAATTATTCAGTTCTAAAGCACCTCCGAAAGTTCCGCTTCCGTACAAAGATGAGGATGCCCCCGGAATAATCTTTATTTCATCAAAAAAACCGGTTTGAATAAGGGATAAATCTGTGCTTCCTGTTGTTGCCGAATTTATTATAAAGCCGTTCCAATTAATTGCAACATGGTTTGCTCCGCTTCCTCTTAAACTTATGCTTGATAAATTTCCCAATCCTCCGTATGATTTTATTTGCGATGAAGTTTGTATTGCCAATATCTCATCAATTGAAACAAATTTATAATTTTCTTGTAATGTGCTGTCAATCAGTTCTTCATTTGAATTTCTGAAAGTGTTTTGAAATGAAGCGTTTTTTACAACTTCGTTTATTTGCAAGGTGTCTTGTGCTTTTAGTTTGACAGAAAAAAAGCTTATTAAAATTAATATGTAAAACTTATTTTTTTCCATAATTTTAAGTAAAACCCGCAAGGTCTGTAACCTTATTTAAAAAACACAGCCGAACTGCATTTCTCATTTCTTGAAACTTTCAAAATATAAACACCTTTTCGTAATTTTCTAACATCAATATTATTATTCTTATCAGTTGAAATAATTAATTTCCCCGTTACTGAAAAAACTTCAACTTTGTTAATTTTCGAAATATTACTTCTGAAATTTAAAAAATCTCTAACCGGATTGGGAACTATTACAATGTCTTCCGTGAATTTTATATTTGACTGATTATTAATCACTCCCACAGCATCCAAATCGAAACCTCCCGAAGCAAAAGCCGTCGGGTAAGGGTCATTAATTATGTTTCCTTTGCTGTCGTGACTTGCCAAATTATCACTGATTGAACCTATAACATCAATTATTTTAATGTAATTAATTTCGTTTGTATTTACGGAAGTTCCGTCTGTCAAGTCTTCAATATCATCTAAATTAAAAGGAGTTCCGTAAAACATTGTGTATTTGCCTGCAAGGTTGTGAATGTACCGTGCATTAATTTTTTCAAAACTTCCTGTTTGTGTGTATGTTTGAATTTCTGAAATTGCGGGAAATCTTACAAATTCGATACCATCGGTACTTACTTCAACAAATGCAAGTTCGAGAAATGCAAGTTCGGAAGTATCGTTTTCAAAAAAGCCGTTTTCAAAAACAGCAAAATCGTAATCATCTCCGTTTACAATCGGAAAGTTGAATTTTAAAATTGCAGAACCGCCGTCACCCAAACTCACAACATTAGGGTTTCCGTCAGCTTTGCCTGTTGCATTTCCCACTGTTCCGTAATCAACATATCCGTTCTCGGGGAAAGCAATATCTTGATACCCTCTTGTAATTTTTGTTTCTGTTGCCCAATCAATAAAAATTGTACTGTCTTTATAAATTGCTGTCGTTCCTTCAAAACCGGATGCCGGTGCAAAGGATTGAGATTTTCCCGGCGAACAGAAAAAAAATATAAATAGTGATATTGAAATTAGTTGCTTCATATTATTAGACCCTGCGGATTTTCAAAACCCGCAGAGTCTGAAAATTATTCAATAATTAGTTTTTTAATAAAGCTTTGGTTATTATTTTCAATTCGTATAAAATAAACACCGGTATTTAAGTTTGAAACATCAATTTTCTCACTTTTACGACAATTGTTTATTGTGTAAATTATTTTACCTGTAATGTCAATAACAGAAATATCTGCATTAAGCACATTGTCAATATTTACACTGCTTTTTGTCGGATTCGGGTAAACTGAAACATTTTTAAACTTGGTTGACGAAATGTTTACAGGTGAATTGTAAACAATATTATCAATACAAACATATGCAGGTGTCCAAGAATCTGAGCTGTATAAATCAATTTTAAGACCTCTTACATTACCAAGGTTGTTCAAATTAACTTCTGTCCAGTTATCAATAATTATTGAATTTCCGTTTGTGAAATCTGCCATATAAAACAGAACAGAATCTGTTGTAAATGTATTATCTGCAAGGATACCTTTAATAACAAGAGTTAAAGAGTCTCCGGCAGCATAAGTTCCCGTACCTATTCCGTCTGTTCCCTTCATATAATGATAAGCCCATACGGAGTTTGTTATATATATTGTATTAATATCAACATTTTCGGAAAATATTATTGTATCTCCGACATTGAAAAAAAGATATGCAAAAGCATAATTATTTGAATTGTTATATCCGCCTGCAGGATTTGCATAAGCAGAATAATTTGTCCAATCTGTTGTTGTTAAGTCTGTTTGGTTGGAATATGCAAATCCGTTCCAATAATCATATCCGTCGGCTAAAGTATATGTTATATTAAATGTTGCATTGTTGTCTGAATATGAAAAAGATTCGGTACTGTTAACTGTCCCGCTGTGGTCGGTTGAGCCGTTATAATAACCTTCTGCCGGGACGGTCAGACTTTCAAAGTCAACAATTGTTTGTGCATTAAAAGCATTTGTAAATAATGCGATTAATACGGTTGCTAAAAATAAATTTTTTTTCATTTTAAATAAATTTAAAAAATTAATAAATAAAAAAATAACAACAGTATTAACCCGAAAAGTTTGGAAGTATAAAATAAGATGAGCAAAAATGTTCACCGTAAAGCTTTTTCTCCCGAAAGCTTCGGATAATATCTGCGAAAACAGGCAGGTATTCTGACTTACTCCTTATTTTGAACGCCTTCCCGTTTGTATGCATCCAAACAGTGGCAAAAAAATGTTCAAAACATTGAAGAACACAGCAGCGGGTACTGTTGCCGATTCTGACGGCATTCCCTTTTAAGCAAACTGTATGAAATAAATTTGCTTACCTGATTCGGTTGCAAACTTAAATAATAATTTCTGAAAAATGCATTTAAAAAGAAAAATCTGTAAACTAAAATTCAATGAATACTATACAAAATGATATTTTTTTGTATCTTTCGGGTTTTATTAAAACAGTGCATTATAAAAAATGAATATAAGAACGAAAATACCTTTATATACAGGTGTAACGGTTTTAGTTACAATGCTTGTTGTTACGGTATTTTCTATTTTAGAATACAGAAGCAGAACTCTTGAAAGTATTGAATCTTACAGGAATGAGCAAACAGATATTATTAAGAACCAATTAAAAGATCATGTTAATAATGCTTATAAAATATTGAATAAATCATATTCGGAGATAAAGAACAGGTATCAACTTAATTCTGTTAAAATTAAAGATTATCCGGTTGAACTAAGGCAAGCGATAAGAGATATTGAGCAAATATCATTCGGAGATGCAGGTTATATTTGGTTAAATGAAGTTAATCCGCCTTATACGGTTATTATGCATCCAATAAAACCGGAAATGAACGGAACAGTTCAGGTATTCTATATAAAGGACACCCAACAGAATGTTTATGAGGCATTTGCAGATGTTATTATTGCAAATAAGGGCGAAGGTTTTTTAGGATATGACTATTATAAACCGGGAACAAATGAAAGAATTCCGAAATTGAGTTTTATAAAATTATTTGAACCATACGGCTGGGTTATAGGAACAGGTGTTTATGTTGATTATATTGATAAGATGGTTGCTCGTAAAACTGAAGAACTAAATAAACAAACGAGCAAAATGATTAAAATAATTTTAATACTCGGTTTTGTTTTAATTGCTTTAGCAACAGTTACACTATTCTATTTGGGAAAAACAATAACGGATGCAATATATTCTGTTCAACAAAAATTATTTCATATGTCAAAAGGGCATATCATAGAACCCGATAAGACAGAAAGGTCTGATGAAATAGGAGATATGAATAAATCTTTAAGTGAGTTGATTGCGGGAGTTAATACATATTCAGAGTTTGCATCAAATATAGAAAAGGGGAATTTAGATGCAGGCTTTAAACCTTTGAGCGACAAAGATAATTTGGGTATTTCGTTGTTAGATATGAGAGAAAGTCTTAAGGCTGCAAAAGAAGAAGAACAAAAAAGAGCGGAAGAAAATGAGCGAAGAAATTATGCAAATGAAGGATATGCCATGTTTAGTGAACTTATGCGTAAAGGCAGTGAAGATATAAGAGAATTATCATACGCCGTAATAGGTAATCTTGTATCTTATGTTAAGGGTATTCAGGGTGGTATTTTTATCTTAAATGATGAAAATAAAGAAGATGTTTTTTTGGAATTAACGGCATCAATAGCATATAACAGACGGAAATTTAAAGAAAAAAAGATAAAAATAGGCGACGGATTAATCGGAGCTTGTGCATACGAAAAAGAAAAAATTTATATAACAAATATTCCGGATGATTATGCTGAGATTCGCTCAGGCTTGGGAACAGCAAATCCTAAATCAATATTAATTATTCCGTTATTGATGGAAGACAACTTAATCGGTATTATTGAGTTGGCTTCATTAGATATTATAGATGAATTTGATATTGAGTTTGTTGAAAAAGTTTCTGAAAGTATTGCAGCTTCATTATATGCAGCAAAAATTAGTACAAAAACATCTTTATTACAAAAAGAATATAACGAGTTGTTAAAAGAAAAAGAAAATTATAGTGAAACTTTGATTGCTAAAGAAAAAGAAATTAAGATGTTAAGGCGAAAATTAACAACATTAAAAGAAGAGAAATCAATTTTGTCGATTAAATAATGAACTTATTAAAATGAATTATGTCAAATATCAATAAGATATTAATTAAAACCTTAGGATTAAAATCTGATGAGATAAATAAATTCGTATTATTATTTTTACATTCTTTTTTTATAGGACTGTTTATTGCATTTTATTTTGTTCAGGCAAACTCTGTTTTTATACGAGAATACGGAAGTGAGCAATTACCTTATGCATATCTTATGGCAGGACTGGTAGGATATATTATTTCATCTTTATATTCATATTTTCAACAAAAAGTAAAAAGTAAATATCTCTTTTTATCTGCATTAGCTTTTATGCTGATAATAAGTCTTTTCGGAAGAATTGCTTTAGGATTTATAGATCCTAAATATTTAAGCTTCTTTGTTTTTATTTGGGCTTGGCCTTTTATTTCTCTTGCAGGAATTGAATCCGGAGGTTTAGCAATACGGTTATTAAACTTAGTTCAAATAAAACGTTTGTTCGGATTAATTAATATGGGCGGTGTTATTGCTTCAATTTTAGGTTATTTGATAATTCCTGTTTTAACAAATTATATAGGTTCAACTTATAACCTTTTACTCGTCTCCGTTGCAAGTCTCGGAGCGGCAATATTGGTATTGTATTTTATTTATAAAAAGTTTCCTGAGAAAAAAGAAAAAGAAAAGGTTTCAAAAACCGAAACAAAAACAACTTTTAAACACCTAATCAAAGACAAATATTTTAAATTGATATTCTTGTCTGCAACATTATCTATGACAGTAATTTATATTACTGATTTCGGATTCCTTTCGGCAATTAAAGTTCAAGAAAGTATTTTATTTATAAAAGAAGGTTCTGTTGCAGGATTTTTAGCACTTGTTTTTGCTGCTTTAAAGGTCGGAGAACTTATAATATCATATCTTTCAAGCAGAATATTAGTAAAATACGGAGTAAAACTCGGCTTAATTGTATTACCCGTTTCAATTACACTTATTGTTTTTATATCACTTTTTATCGGGTTTACTGTAGGAGCAGTTACAATTACTTTTTTGATATTAATGGTTTTAAACAAATCATTTGAAAGAATAATGAGACGAGGGCTTGACGATCCTGCTTTTAATATTTTATACCAACCTTTACCGAGTAATTTGCAATTAGCGGTTCAATCAAAAGTAGGCATAGTAATGCAATTTGCTATTGCAATTGCCGGGGCACTATTATTAGCATTAAGTCTTTTGTTAAATTTAGGAGGAGGGTTCAGTTTAGAATTTTTCCCTGTATTCTTTTTGCCCATTTTAGTGTTATGGGTATTTGTAGCCAGAAAATTATATTTGGCATATAAAGATAAGTTGAGAGAAATTTTGAAAGAGATGAGTTCTCAAAAAAGACACGACACCTCAAAATACAGATATGGTACGGAAGTATTATCAAAAAAATTTAAAAAGTTCAACGATAATGTTGTTAGGCTGAGTGTAACTATTCTTGCAGAAACAAATCCCAGAATTTTTGAACCTTATATTTCTTCATTAATAAAAAAAGATGATAATGAAATTAACAAAGCTGTTTTAAAAAGTATTGATCCGACGTGGCGAGAAAGGATTGTTAAACAAATAAAAACACAATTTGAAAATGAAAATGAAAAAGAAGTTGCCGAATGTGCAAAACATGCCGTTTCACTTTTAGATTTTAATGAAGTTGAAAAAATAAAGCCCGAAATACTTGATAAGTCTGATAAAACAGAAGATAAGGTAAAACTAATCAAGTACTTGGTTAAAAATTCAAATGATAAGAATATTGAAAAATATATTTTGAATTTATTCAAATTTAATGATAAAACAGTTAAAAACTCAGCGGTAAGATTAGCGGTAGGAATTAAAACCGACAAATTAATTGAGCAATTAGTATTTTTATTAAAATCTCCTGAATATTATCACGTCAGTATGGCTGCATTGCTTGATATAGGAGAAAAAGCATTAAATAAACTGAATGATTTATATGAAAACACAGAAGATGAGGCTGTATTATTAAAAATTATTGAGATATATGCTAAAATGGGTTCAAGCTCGGCAAAATCTTTAATAGTTAAACAAATTAATTACCCTTCAAGAAAAATTCAATTAGCTGTAATTTGGGCACTATTTTATTGTAAATACCAAGCTCCCGAAGAAGAAGAAAAAATAATTAAAGAAAAAATCCTCAGAGTAACCGATAATTTATTGCTTATACTAACCTCATTAAGTGATATAAAATCTGAAAAAAATACTTTAAAGCTTTTTTTAGCTCTCGACCAAGAACGAGAAACAAATTATGAGATGCTGTTCAGCTTACTAAGCTTTCTTCATGAACCCAGAATAATAAATCTGATTAAGAAAAATATTATAGGAAAAAATACAATATACGCATTAGAGCTCATTGATAACTTTATTCAACCGGATTTAAAACCTTATATCGTTCCGATTTTTGACGATATATCTACGCCTCAAAAAATTAAAAAATTATCAAAATATTTCCCTCATAAAAGATTAGCTTATAATGACCGGCTTCGCTCAATCATTACTCTTGATTTTGACAAAATTAGCACATGGGCAGTTGCAAAAGCATTAGAAATGCTCGAAAGGGTTCACAGAAATAAGGAAAAAGATAAAAACATCAGCAGTGAACAAAGTTTTGAAGATATTGTTCCGTGGACAAATGAAAATACAAAACCTGTTCTGGGACAAATTAAAAAAAGCGAATTGCCGGATGAAGTATTCCTAAGTCTGTTTCATCCCGATGAATTAGTTTATTCAACAGCAGCAAAAATTATTTATGATGAAAATCCGCAAAAATGTTTTGAGTATCTAAAAAATATGTCAAATAAGAAACAAGAACTGGCGGATATTCTTACAAATAACGGCGTTTTATTGCAAAATAAAGTAAAACTGTTAAGAAGGTATCAACTTTTCTTTAGTATCCCCGACTATTTGCTTGTCGAATTAGCCGAAATTATAAGCGTTAATGAACTCGGAAAAGGAGAAAAAATATTCTTTAATTCAAACGGAAACGAAAGTATTTTTATTTTAATAAGAGGAGAATTAATAAAAGATGCAGGAAAAAAATCAGAAGAAAAATTTTCAAAGAAAGTTGTATTAACACCGGGATTAAATATTGACAGTGATACAGAATACTTAACCGCAAGCAAAAAAACAGTCGTATTAGTTGCTAACAGATTTCAATATTTTAATTTATTAGTAGATAATACTAAAATTTTGCAGCATATATTTGATATTATACAATAAATACACATAAAAAAACATACTATGAACTGTATTATAATTGATGATGATAAAGTTTCAAGACTCGTAATTGAAAAATACATAAGTAAAACAGATTTAGTTTCTTTAACCGAAACATTTGATAATGCGGTTGATGCTGCAAATTATTTTAATAAGAATGCTTCGAGCGATTTGATTTTTTTAGATATTGAAATGCCCGGAATGAGCGGTGTCGAATTTTTAGAAAGTCTTGATAATCTGCCTCAAATAATCATTGTTTCAGCTAAAGAAAAATATGCTTTACAAGCAATACAGCATGATGTTACGGATTATTTACTGAAACCTATCGTATATTCAAGGTTTCTGAAAGCTGTTACAAAAGCAAATACCAGACATAAAGAAGAAGCAGAGAAAGATAATTCAAAAGGAATATTTGTTAAAAGTAGTTCATCTTCTTTTGTCAGATTATTTTATGATGATGTTATGTATATCGAAGCTATGGAAAATTATGTTGTGATTACAACTTACGAACACAAACATACAATCCATTTTACCATGAAAGCATTATTAAATAAATTACCTGCTGATAAATTTGTACGTGTTCACAGGTCATATATTGTTAATAAAGACAAAGTAGAACGAATTGACGACAATATGATTATAATGAACACAAAAGATAAACGAAAATCAATTCCTATATCAAAATCATATAAAGATGATTTTATGAAAAAAATAAATATTGTTAATAAATAGAAAAACTTATAAAATGAACGAAGAATTATTAAAATTAAAACCGGAAATAGTTTGGAAAAACTTTGTCGAACTTACAAAAATACCACGCCCTTCAAAAAAAGAAAGAGCAATTATTGATTATATGAAATCCTGGGCAAACGAAAGAGGATTAGAAAATGTTGAAGACGAGATAGGAAATGTGATTGTAAAAAAACCGGCAACTCCCGGCATGGAAAATCGTAAAGGAATTATTTTGCAAGGACACCTTGATATGGTTCCTCAAAAAAATAATGATACCGTACATGATTTTGAAAAAGACCCGATTTCTGCATACGTAGATGGTGATTGGGTAACAGCAAAAGGAACAACATTAGGTGCCGACAACGGAATGGGAGTTGCAGCGGCAATGGCTGTTTTAGAATCAAAAGATATTGAACACGGACCCATTGAAGTTTTAATGACTATTGATGAAGAAACAGGTATGGCGGGTGCATTTAATTTAAAACCCGGCTTTTTAGACGGAGATATTCTTATGAACCTAGATTCTGAAGATGAAGGCGAATTATACATAGGATGTGCCGGCGGAATTGACTTAACTGCAACCTTCAAATATAAAGAAAAGAAAGTTCCGAAAGATTCTGTTGCTGTTAAATTAACAGTTACGGGCTTAAAAGGCGGTCATTCCGGAATTGATATTCCCCTGCAAAGAGGAAATGCAAACAAAATAATTTTCAGGTTTCTTGAAAAAACGGCAAAAAACCATAAAACCAAATTAACAAATATTTCAGGCGGAGATTTAAGAAATGCAATTCCGAGAGAAGCAGTTGCAATTATTACGATGCCGAAATCCGAACTTGCTGAATTTAATAAATGCGTAAAAAAATATGAAGCAAAGGTTATGGCAGAAATTAAAGTTCCTGACCCGGATTTTAAAATGTTTGCGGAAGAAACCGAAATGCCCGAATTCATAATCGATAATAAAACTGCTAAAAAGTTATACAAAGCAGTAAATGCAGTACCTCACGGTCCGCAAAGATTTATTGACGGAATGAATGATATACCCGAAACTTCAACAAACCTCGGAATAGTAAAATCAGAAAAAGGAAAAATAATGGTTGCGAACCTTATTCGAAGTTCTTCCGATACCGCAAAACAATACTTACAAGATTCAATGGGAGGTTTGTTTAAACTTGCAGGAGCAAAAGTGAAATTTTCAGGTGAATATCCCGGCTGGAAACCCAACTTTGATTCACCGATTTTAGCAGCAATGAAAGAATCATATAATAAAAAGTTCGGTAAAGTTCCCGAAGTAAAAATTATTCATGCAGGATTAGAGTGTGGCGTTCTCGGTGCAACTTATACAAATTGGGATATGATTTCTTTCGGACCTACTATTCGTTTCCCTCATTCGCCCGATGAAAAAGTTAAAATTGATACGGTAGAAAAGTTTTGGGACTTTTTAGTGGATACTCTCAAAAATGTACCTGAAAAATAATTAGTAATAATAATTAAAAAGCCTCACATATTTAGAAATTTGTGAGGCTTTGTTTTCTCGGCAATATTTTTGCAGTATAAAAATACCTTTAGATATTACTTGACGAATATAATATAAAAAAGGTTTTAACAAGAAGTTATTATGAAGAAAGTAGAAATAACAACAACAACATACGAGTATGATTCTCCCGAAGAATTAAGCAAAAATGAACAAATATTAATTAATAAGTCAAAAGAAGTCGTAAAAAATGCATATGCTCCTTACTCTAAATTTAATGTAGGTGCTGCGGTTTTGCTTGAAAACGGAGAAATAATAACCGGTACAAATCAAGAAAATGCTGCATACCCCTCGGGTTTATGTGCCGAACGCGTGGCTATTTTTTATGCAAATTCAAAATATCCGGATGTTCCGGTAAAAGCAATAGCAGTTTCAGCCTTTACAAATAATAAGTTTGTAGGTAATCCTGTTCCTCCTTGCGGCTCGTGCCGACAAGTTATTATGGAAACCGAAACAAGATTTAAAACACCTATTAAAATATATTTGGTAAGCAGTAATAAAATTACGGTTATTAATGATGCCAAAAATCTGCTTCCTTTAAATTTTGATGAGCATTTTTTATCGGAATAGAATTTCTTTTTATTGTGCCTGTCTTTTTTTAGTGTTTTTTTATGAATAAATATTCAATTAAAATACAATTACTGCTTCTTATTTTTCTGTTTCTTAATAAGACAACATTTTCTCAAACAAGTAATAAGATATTTTTTGACAGTATTTATAATAATACCCTTGAGCTGTTTGAGAAAACAAGAGATATTTCACAAGAAAATATAAATAAAGCCCGAACATATACATTAAACGATATTCAGGAAGCAAAAATTAACTTCATAAAAACAAGAATTGCTCTTTTATATGAAGTCGATCCATTGTTTAAAAGTACTCCGATTATTTTCAATGAAACTTCTGACACATCTACTTATGAGGAAAAACTTTTGTTTCAGGCTCAACAATATACAAATAAATCAATGCCTGATAATGCAATTCCCTTACTTTTTGAAATATTAGATAATGTTGATGCTGATTCAGATATTGCTTTAAAAAGTAAAATATATTTGGCTGAAGCTTACCGTGAGAAAAGAGAGTACCATAAAGGAATATTTATAATTCAAGAAGCTTTGCAAAATGATAACTTAAGTTTAAAAAATAAGGCATTTGCTTATAACAGAATAGCTGCACTTTACAACGAAATGGGCGATCCGCAAATTTCCACACAAGATACAGTAATAAAATATTCCGAACTGTGTATTCAAATATCGGAAAAAGAGCTGTTTAATGATTATATTGCAAGTTCACAAAATGAATTGGGATTTGTTTTTGAACAACAGCAAAGATATTCAGAAGCAATTGAATATTGCACAAAAGCAGTTGAAGGTTTTATAAAACAAAATAAACTTCACAATGCTATGAATGCATCAATAAATTTGAGCAGTGTGTATATAGCATTAAATAATTTTGAGAAAGCAAATTCTGTAATTGACGATGCTTTGGAACTATGTGATGTAAATGAGAATAAAAACTTATTTATGCGTCTTTATCTTCAAAAGGCAGACATATATACTCGTATGAGCAAATATAAAACAGCTTATGATTTTCTTTCACTTGCACGAATAATGCAAAATGATTTTTATCACGACAGAATGAGATTGCAAATTAATGAAATGTCCGCAAAATATGAATTGCAATTGAAAGAGAGTGAAATAATTGAAGAACAACATAAAAACAAAATACAAAAGCAACAAAAAACATATTTGTTTGTAATATTGCTTGTCCTTATTACAGTGTTAATTTTTGTAATTTTCAATTTTCGTTTAAAACGAAAAATACGACTTCAAAATGAGAAAATTGTAAAACAAGAAAATACCGAACTGAAAACAATTCTGGAATTTAAAGAAAAAGAATTAAATTTTAAGGCAAAAGAACTTTCGCAAGCCATTGCAAATATTATTTCATATAATGAAACATTAAGAAAAATTAAAAAATCATTACCTAAAACAGCAAACAGAGAAACTCTTAGTATTCTTAATAATAACCTAAGGACAAATCAAAATTGGGAGAAATTCAAACTTACATTTAATAATTTGTACCCTTCATTTTTTACAAAAATTAATGAAATATTTACTAGTCTTACCGAAAATGAAATCAAACTTTGTGCTTTTCTCATTATGGATTTAAAAACACGAGAAATTGCTGATATAATGAATATTTCCGAAACATCGGTAAGCAAAAACAGAAATCGGCTTCGTAAAAAACTTCAACTTGAATCCGGAACAGATATAGCCGTTTATTTGAAAACAATTTAATTTAATTTTTGATAAGAAGGTGCAAACTAACTGTTGAAAGTTGCATCAGTAGCCATAATTCTTCAAATCTTTATAGGCTTTTTACGACATATTAATTGAAATGACTATTGTTACAGTCAGATTATCACCCTTTTGTGATTTTGTCATACCTTTTGTCATACCTAGTTATTCTTTTCTCTGAGAGGTTTGTTTTATTTTTATAATTTAAATTATATTAATCCGGAAATATCTTATAAATTTAAAATATAACATCATGACAAAAAATCTAACATTATTTTTAGCAATAATGCTTGTGTCATTATTAAGCATACAAGCCCAAAATGCCCTAAATTTCGACGGCACAAATGATTATGTAAACATTAATGATAATGATGCACTTGATTTAACAACAAATTATACAATAGAAGCATGGATAATGCCTGAAAGTTTTATTTCTATGGGAGGAATTGTTTGTAAATATCATACCCCCGGCAGTAACGGATATTTACTTCGTTTAGCAGGCACAGCACCATATTCCGGTTTGACTTTTGACGAAATGAATACCCAATCCGGAATTTTAACAAGCGGAGTATGGCATCATATTGCTGCCGTAAACGATAACGGAACAAGAAGACTTTACCTTAACGGTATAGAGCAAACACTTACGGGAACACCATTAGTTGTTACGGCAAATATCGATCCCTTAACAATTGGTGTAGATTATCTCGATATCCCAAGATTTTTTGACGGTAATATCGATGAAGTCAGAATTTGGAATGATGTACGAACAGAACAAGAAATTAAAGATAATATGAACTCCGAAATAGACCCTGCATCTGCAAATCTTGTTGCATACTATAACTTTAATGAAATAAGCGGAAGTGCTTTGCCTGATATAACTCCAAATTTACATAACGGAACTCTAAATAATATGATTGATGAAGATTGGACAGAAAGCTATGCAATGGTTGTTCCTCAAAATCTATCTTCCGATGGTTGTACTTCATCATTGCAATGGGAAGCTCCCGTAACAGGCGGAATTGAAAATTATTATCTTGAAATAGCAGAAGATATTACTTTTGCAACTTATGTTACAGGATATAACCCGTATAAAGATATGGGAACAGCTACATCCGAAATATACTCAACCCTTACATACGGGAATACTTATTATGCAAGAGTAAGAGCATTTAAAAGTTCAGTCGGAGATGTCGGTGCAAGTTCTGATATCCTTACTTTTACGGCATCAGATGATGTTGAAAATCCTGTTTTAGTTGTTTCTGCTGATGTAATAGCCTTTTTAGATGCAACAGGCAACCTGACAATTACGGCATCCGATATTGTTTCAAGTGCAACAGATAACTGTATAATTGCCGATACAACACTAAGCCAAAGTGTTTTTGATTGCTCAAATGTTGGTACACCTATAAATATTGATGTTACATTAAGCGATGTTGCAGGGAATACACACGTTCAAGTTTCTACAATAGATGTTAGAGATAACATAAACCCAACTCTGGCTGTTCAAAATTTAACAGTTCAACTTGATGCAACAGGTAATGCAACAATCTCAGCATTTAATGTTGTAACAAATGCAACAGATAATTGTATAATTGCTGATACAACTTTAAGTCAAAGTACTTTTAATCAGTCAGATGTAGGCATTTTAAATGTTGATGTTACATTAAGCGATGTTTCAGGAAATACACATGTGCAAGTTTCACAAATAACAGTTGTCGATTTACCTTTAATCGGAACTTATGCAATAGGGCAAGGAACAAGCGATGATTATCCTACTTTATATGATGCTTTGGAAGATATAAAATTAAGAGGTGTTGACGGTGCTGTTGTTTTTGAACTTTCTGCCGATTATAATTATATCTCCGATGCTTATCCTGTTAGCATTCAGTCTTTCACAGGAGCAAGTGAAATAAACACTCTTACAATAAAACCGGCTGCCGGCACAGCTCATTTTATTGAAAGTAATGCAGATTATATAATAAAAATAAATGCAGATTATATTATTATTGATGGTTCAAATAACGGAACTGACAGCAGAGATTTAACAATTTCAAATATATCTGCAAATAATACAACATATACAATTTTTGCAGGTTATGTAGTAAAAAACACATATTCTAACAGCGGAGAGAATATAACAGTTAAAAATTGCATAATAAAAGGAGGAAGCAAAGAAAATGAAAGTGTAGGAATAGGTTTTTCTGATTGTGTTAATGTAACAATTGAAAATAACTTAATTTCTCGTGCTCGTTTAGGTATTTTAAGCTATAACGGTAGTGATGTCACTATTTTAAAAAACGAAATAGGCTCTGAAAATTCAAGTGAATATTTACATTACGGAATTAGCTCACAGTTTGCATCAGCAATTACAATTTCAGGAAATAAAATCTATAATTTAATTGATAACCAAGATTTTGATGCAATACGAGCAATTGCAATAAATGATTTAACAGGTAATGTAATTATTTCAGATAACTATATTGATAACTTAATTCATACAGGAAATAATGTTGTTCAAGCTATCGGTATTTCTGATTGTACACCTTCAGATATGAGAATTTTTAATAATCGAATTTCAAACATTGCATCTAATTCATTTGAAAATAACTTCCCCGCAGGAATAGCAATTAATTGTCCTGCAATGACAAGCGGAATGTACATTATGCATAATTCAATAAATATTCCTGAAAATACAACTTACGGAATAGGAACGGGAGCAGATAATACAATGACCGGCGGAATTAATATTGGAGCCGGAAGCGGAATTAGTTTTGTAAATAATATTATTTCAAATACTTTGGGAGAACGTACGGGGGCAACCTATATGACTTTTGCAGCAGCAGTATTGGTAAATTCAGACGTATCTCCTTTTATGCTGAATGATAAAAATTTATTCTATGCAGCCGGAAATAACGATTTTAGTTTCATGGCAATTAATACAAACGGAGGATTGTCTTTATCAGAATGGAAAACATGGACCGGTGGCGGTGTATTTTCTATTTTTGATGAGGCTCTTTTTACTTCTGATGATGATTTAAACTTACAAGCATGTTCACCGGCAATTGCACATGCTGAGTATCGTTCTTATTATGAGTTTGATATTGAAGGAAATGCCAGAGATACTCAGTATCCTGCAATGGGTGCCTATGAATATGAAAAAGTGCAGGCAACAAATCTACTCATTACCCAGCCGGTTAAAGGTCAGGGTTATATAAGTTGGACACAAGGGAACGGGTGTAATGCAGTTGTTTTTATGAAACAAGGGTATGTGTTACCGGAAACACCTTCCCCTGTTAACGGAACTACTTATGCAAGCAATTTAGATTTTGGCAGTGGAGACCAAATAGGAACAACCGGTTGGTATTGTGTTTTTAATGGGTTTGGAAGCGGAGACTTCTGGGTAAATGGTGCTGACGGAGAATATACAGCAATGGTTTGTGAATATTACGGTAGTGAAGGAAATGAAATTTATTTAACAGAAACTGCAATTCAAAATCCGAATGAAGGTTATTTATCATCTGATATAGAAAAACTTAATTCTCAGTTAATAAATATATATCCAAACCCTGCAACAGGGAAAGTAACAATAAACTTTATCGGAATTTCGAACTTTGGAGAAGTTGTAAATGTCAGTGTCAATGGTATAACCGGAAAAGTTGTATTTAATAATCAACATTTAATAAAAAATAATCAGTTAGAAATTGATTTGTCAAATTACGGCAAGGGAGTTTATTTTGTTAAAATAGAATACAAGCAAGGTATAATAACAAAGAAATTAATTTTAAAATAATTTATTTTATGTCAGTGTGGTTTGTAGTCCACACTGACATTTTTATTGAAGTTAAATCCCTAAATCCGTCTTTATATTATTAATTTTTGTATCAAGTTCTATGTTAACTTGTTCATATTTTTCTTTGCAACACAAATCAGCCTTTAAACCTATGTAAAATTTAATTTTCGGCTCTGTACCGGAAGGTCGTACAGTTATCTTTGAGTTATCTTCCGTAAAAAACTGAATAACATTCGATTTCGGAAGATTAACAGGCTCAACAGTTTCGGTTACTAAATTCTCGCAATGTTGCAATAAATAATCTGTTATTTCAATAACTTTTGAACCTGCAATAGTTCTCGGCGGATTTTCTCTGAACTCGGTCATCATTTTTTGTATTTCTTCCGAACCTTTTTTTCCTTTTTTTACTAAGTTTACCAAAACTTCTTTATACAAACCGAATTCAACATAAATATCAACCAACATTTCATAAAAAGACTTACCTTGGTTCTTTGCCCAAACGGCAGCTTCGGCAATTAGTGCTGCAGACATAACAGCATCTTTATCCCTTACAAATTCGCCTGCAAGATATCCGTAACTTTCTTCACCGCCTCCGATGAATAATTTCTTTCCTTCGTTTTCTTTAATAATTTCTGCAATAAATTTAAATCCTGTGAGAGTATCATAATATTCAATATTAAATTTCCTTGCAATATCAGCCAATAATTCAGATGTAACAATGGTTTTTACAATATATTCGTTTCCTTTTATTAAACCTTTGTCAACCCTTACTTTTATTAAATAATATATCAGAACTGATGCGGTTTGGTTTCCGTTAAGTAAAATAAATTCATTATTTAAATCTTTCACTGCAATTCCTACCCGGTCAGCATCAGGATCAGTTGCTAAAACTAAATCGGCGTCAACTTCTTTTGCCTTTTGAATAGCCATTTTAAGTGCTTCTGCATTTTCGGGGTTAGGAGAAATTACGGTAGGGAAATTTCCGTCAACAACATCTTGTTCCGGAACATTGTAAATGTTTTTAAAGCCGAATGCTTTTAAAGTTGCGGGAACTAATTTAACACCTGTACCGTGTATGGGGGTATAAACAATTTTAAAATCGGAATATTTTTTAATTATATCCTGTGAAAGTGATAATGATTTCAGTTTATCAATATATAAGGTGTCAAAGCCTTTTCCTAAAATTTCTATTTTATCTTTTACTCCCTTAAATTTAATATCATTAATATTTGTTATTTTATTAACCTCGTTAATTATATTTTTATCGTGCGGAGAAACAACCTGTCCGCCGTCATCCCAATAAGCTTTATATCCGTTATATTCTTTCGGATTATGTGAAGCTGTTATTACAACACCGCTTCGGCAAGAAAAATGCCTTAATGCAAAAGATAACTCCGGTGTAGGTCTTAAACTTTCAAAAAGATAAACTTTAAAACCGTTTGCAGAAAATATATCTGCTGTTAATTCTGCAAAAAAACGACTGTTATTCCTGTTATCATGAGCAACAGCCACACTGATTTCTTTAAGCTCAGGAAAGTTTTTTCTAATATAATTACTTAAGCCTTGTGTTGCAGCTCCGATAGTATATTTATTTACTCTGTTTGTTCCTGCACCCATAATACCTCTTAATCCTCCGGTTCCGAATTCAAGGTTTTTATAAAAAGCATCTGTAAGTTGTTCAAACTTTTTTTGTTTAATCAAAGATTTAATTTCGTTTTTTACATTGTTGTCATAATCTCCGGTAAGCCATAACTCAACATTTTTCGGAATATTTTGTATCATACTATTAATAATTTTTTAAAATAATTTTAAATGTAAAAATGCAGATAATATTTATAAAAAAAAAATACAGAATTTGATAATTCAAAGAAAAAACAGTTTATAGCCTGAATATTAATAAAATACGAATTACTTTAACAATTTTTAACAAATTTAAGACTCTTTATTGGGCTGATAAACAGCAATGTACATTGACATTCTGCAAGTTTGTTAAAATATAGGTAAGAAGTTTTTTGGTAGCAACTATTTTTTTTCTTATGTTTGTATGATAAAATGAATTTTAATTGTTAACTAAAAATTGTTTGTTTATGAAAAAACTAATGCTATTATTTGCATTCTTTTCTATTTTAGGAATGCAGGTTTATGCTCAAAAAACAGTAACGGGTACAGTTACTGACGATGCCGGAGATGTACTTCCCGGAGCCAGTGTACTCGTAAAAGGAACAACGGTTGGCACCATGACTTTAGGTGACGGTACTTACTCAATTGATGTTCCTGAAGGATCTAACACTTTGGTGTTTTCGTACATAGCTATGGAAACACAAGAAGTTGCTATTTCCGGTGACGTAATAGATGTTACTCTAAAGCCTTCGAGTGAGGCATTGGAAGAAATCGTTGTAACAGCACTTGGAATAAGTAAAGACAAGAAATCTCTTGGCTATTCTGTCCAAAATGTAAGCGGAGATGAATTTACAAAAGCAAGAGAAACGAATATTGTAAACTCATTATCAGGTCAAATTGCAGGTGTCCAAGTTACAAATTCTTCAGGTGCAGTAGGTGCCTCTTCAAGAATTGTTCTTCGGGGATCAACCTCAATTACGGGTAATAACGAACCTCTTTTCGTTGTTGACGGTATTCCGATTAATAATTCGAATTATGGTTCTGCTGCCTCTTACGGGGGGTTTGATACTCCTTCAGGTGCTGCTGACATCAACCCTGACGATATTGAATCTATTTCTGTATTAAAAGGTGCAAATGCAGCTGCTTTATATGGTTCCAGAGCTGCAAACGGTGTAATTTTGATTCAAACTAAGACCGGGAAAGGTTCTAAAGGTCTTGGAGTTTCGTTCAATTCAGGTCTAACGGTTGAATCGCCTTTAATTTTGCCTGATTTCCAAAATTCATATGGTCAAGGTGCCAGCAATAATTTCTTTGAATTTATTGACGGACATACAGGAAGTGGTGCTGTTGACGAAAGTTGGGGAATGCCTTTAGATATTGGTTTGGAAGCTGTTCAGTTTACAACAAACGGAGCAAGTCCTGAGCCTTGGGTATCAGTTCCTGATAACATTAAGAATTTTTATGACTTAGGAATTACCCATAACGAAAACTTAGCTTTGACAGGAGGAAATGAAGATGCAAGTTTTAGACTTTCTGCTACAAACTTAATGCAAACCGGTATTGTCCCGAATACAGATTTTAACAGAATTACGTTAAACGGGTCGGCAACTGCGAATTTATCAGAAAAACTTTATGCAGGACTTTCTATAAACTATATTAAATCCGGAAGCGATAATTTACCGACTGTTGGTTATAACAATGAAAACCCTGTTCAACAAATGATATGGGCAGGAAGAAATGTTGATTTTACTCAATTGAGAGATTATGAAAACCTTCCGTTATCAGCAGATAATACTGCTGCAGCAGGAACACCTTTGAACTGGAATACGCGTTTTCAAAATAATCCATATTGGGTACTGAATACAAACTTAAACGGATTAAGTAAAGACAGACTTATCGGAAATGTTAAGATGGGTTATAAAATTACGGATTACTTAACGGCACAAGTAAGATCAGGTACTGACTATTGGTCATCTGTAACAACTCAACGAAAAGCCTTCGGTTCCAATGAATATCCTAACGGTTTTTATTCAGAAGTTTTCAGAACATGGTATGAAACTAACTCTGATGTTTTGATTATGTTTAATAAAGATTTATCTGAAGATTTAGTATTAGGTTTAAATCTTGGAGGAAATCAAATGAAAACAGTTTATAACCGTATTGTAGGGCAAGCCCCTCAATTAGAATTAAATGGCGTTTACAATCTTTCTAATGTAAAATCCGGTGTTACTGCCGTGCTTACAAACTATAATTCGGAAAGAAGAGTGAATAGTGTTTATTTTAACGGCTCTTTAGCGTTCCGAAATTATTTATTCTTAGAATTCTCAGGTAGAAATGATTGGTCAAGCGTATTACCTGTTGACAACAATTCTTTCTTTTACCCTTCTGTTTCTTTAAGTGCAGATGTAACTGAAATGGCTTCTATAAAATCCAATATCCTCTCTTACTTAAAAGTTAGAGGAAGTTATGCAATTGTTGGTGGAGACGGTGCTTTAGGCCCGTATGCATTAAGGCAAACATTTTCTTTCAGAACAGATCCTTGGGGAGATGTGTTGTTACCGTACAACGGAACAACTTTGAATAACCCGAACTTAGTGTCCGAAACTACGACATCTATGGAATTCGGTTTTGATGCTAGATTGTTCGGCGGAAGAGCAAATGTTGAATTCTCTTATTACAATTCAGAAAGTAAAGACTTACTTGTTCCTGTAGAAGTTTCTGCTTCAACAGGTTATTTGTCGGCATGGGATAATGTAGGAGAAATGAGTAATAGCGGAATTGAAATTCAATTCGGTGCAGATGTATTAAAAACAAAGGACTTTAATTGGCACGTAAATTTAAACTGGTCTAAGTATAACAATGAAGTAGTTTCATTAGGCGGATTAGAATCATTAACATTAGGCGGACAATGGAATATGTCATTACAAGCACGTCCGGGTATGCCTTACGGAGTAATCTTCGGATCTGTATATGCAAGAGATCCTGAAGGAAATATTATTTATAAAAACGGTTTACCTACTTTAGATGATGAGTATCAGGTAATAGGTAATATTCAACCTGACTGGACAGGCGGTATAAGTAATACAATTACTTATAAAGGAATTAGTGCCAGTGTTCTTATAGATGCTAAGATGGGTGGAGATGTTCACTCTATGACTACTACATGGGGACGATATGCGGGTATATTATCCGAAACTTTAGAAGGAAGAGAAACCGGAGTTGTCGGAGAAGGTGTAATTGATAACGGAAACGGAACATATAGTACAAATGATATTGTTGTAACAGCAGAAGCTTTTAATAAAGCTGCTTA
Organism: Bacteroidales bacterium; assembly: GCA_021648725.1. Lineage (NCBI taxonomy): Bacteria > Pseudomonadati > Bacteroidota > Bacteroidia > Bacteroidales > Bacteroidales bacterium. The sequence goes on from JAKISF010000020.1 coordinate 41,818, forward strand.
TTCAAACAATAATGTTGAAAGTTCTGTTTTTGATGCTTCTTATATTAAGTTAAGACAAGCAACTTTAGGCTATACATTACCTAAAAAATTATTGTCTAATTTACCAATCAGAGATTTATCTATTTCACTTGTAGGAAGAAATTTAGCTCTTCTTTATTCCAATATTCCTCATATTGACCCGGAAACTGCTTTTAGCAGTGCTAACGGTGAACAAGGTCAAGAATTTGGTCAGTTACCTTCAACAAGAAGTATAGGGTTTAATATTAACTTTAAATTTTAATTAATTATGAAAAAAATTATAGTATTTACATTATTTTTATCATCATTGTTATTTTCAACCAGTTGTGATAAAAATTTTGAAACAATAAATACCGATCCGAATAATCCGACAGAAATTGAGTCAGGATTATTAATTGCGGATGCTTTGAGAAACACCGGGAATGTTCTGTACAGTACATTTGTAGGTGGTGATATGGGCTCGTGTTGGTCACAGCAATGGGCAAAAGTTCAGTATAATGATGAAGAAAGATATATACCAAGAGAGAGTGTAATCGGAATGGTTTGGGATGGTTTATATGAAGACTTGGCATCCGATGCAAATATCATGTATAAACTGGCAGTTGCAGAAGAAAATACCAATATGCAAGGAGTTGCTTTAACAATGAAAGCTTATGCTTTTTCTTTGTTGACTGATTTATACGGAGATGTTCCTTTTACTGAAGCTTTAAGTACTGATGATGGTATACTTTCTCCGGCATATGATACTCAATCAGATGTTTATACCGGCATTCTTACGATGTTAGATGATGCTAATACACTATTTACAGTGGGAGAAGGTATAGTTAATTCATCTTCCGACTTAATGTATAACGGAGACTATATGAAATGGCAGAAGTTTGCCAATACTCTAAAATTTAGAGTGTTAATGAGAATGTCTTCAGTGTCAGATGTTTCAGCTCAGTTAGCAGATGTTTTAACCAGACCGGTTTTTACATCATCTTCTGATGAGGCTAAATTGCCTTACTTGAATTCTTATCCGAATGCAAATCCTATTTATGAAACAATTATTTTTGGTGTAAGAGATGAGTTTAAGGTAAGTGATGTTTTGGTAAATATGTTAGCAGGGGATAATGACCCGCGCTTGATGGTTTATGCTCAACCGAATGATGACGGTGATTATAGAGGAAAACCCGCAGGAATTTTTAATGTTCCTAATGCAGAATACGATTATAATAATGTTTCTCCTGTAGGAGAGCGTTACTTAGACCCTGAATTACCTGCATATTTCTTATCTTATGCTGAGTTTATGTTTCTAAAAGCTGAAGCAGCTCAAAAAGGATATATTTCAGGTACAACGGCTGACTTTTTTAATGCCGGTGTTACTGCATCAATGAATGAAAACGGAATATCAACATTCTCAATGCCGATATTATCTGTAACGGAAGCTACAGCTTTAGAGCAAATAGGGAATCAGAAATGGTTAGCTCTATATTGCCAAGGAGTTGAAGCATGGACTGAATGGAGAAGAACCGGATACCCGGTATTAACACCGGCTATTGAAGGTGCAATAGATGAAATTCCTTCAAGATATACTTATCCTTCTTCTGAACAATCTTTGAATGCAACAAATTATACAAATGCTGTTGCAAATCAAGGTGCTGATTTATTAACAACAAAAGTTTGGTGGAACAAATAAAATTTAGAATTATGAAATCAATAAAAAAATTATATTTTATACTTGCTGCTTTCTTATTATTTATAGGAGCATGTATTAACCCGGAAGATGTTACTCCTGTTCAAGAAGGAGGAGTGCTGCTTTCTATTGAAAATACAAGCGGCAAATTTTTAGGTTTACCCGAAACAGATGCGTTTCTGCCTTTAGATGTCGCTTTAGATTATGAACTGTATATTCCTAACGGAATAACTGCAGATGTTGCAAGCTATTCAATTGTAAAACGTTATAATACAACAGGTGTCGTTCAAAACGATGCAGGAGAAGATAGTACTGTAGTGGTATCAGGCGATTGGATTGTGGTTGCATCTGTAACTGAATTACCGTATGTATTAGCATATACAACTGAGGCTGAATTTTACGATGGATTAAATATTACATCTGCTGACTTAAAAGTCGGAGATACTTTTGATTTTTGGGTAAAAGTTATAAAGAATGACGGAACTGAGTATTTCCCTGCAGACAGCTACGGTATGTTTTCTGTTACGGTTAATTGTTTGTCTGACTTAGCCGCAACTTATGTGTTAGACGGTTTATATACCAGAACAAGTGCAGGTATTGTTAATCAACCGTTCCACAAAGATGCCGAAGTTATTTATGAAGTAGCTCCGGGTGAATACTTAACATCAAGTTCAGGGCACTGGGTTAATCCGGGTGATTTAGCTCCAGGAGATGACGGATTTTATTTCCAAGATGTATGCGGTTCGATTACTATGAAAGAGCAATACCTTGGCGGATATTGGGCAAATATTTTGTCCGGGACAGGTACAGTTGACGGAGCTACCGGAAACTTGCATTTTGAATATACTGTTTGTTACGGAGGAGATTGCAGAGAATATGTTGCTGATTATGTATTGGTAACGAAAGGAGCATTTTTTAAAGATAAAATAGAGGCTCAAAATATTCAAGCTAATAATGTTAAATAATTAATTTAAAATTTTAATAATATGAAAAATATAAAAATATTATCAATTTTTCTTATGCTTGTAATTGTTTTTGCGGGCTGTAAGAAAAAAGATGATTTTACCGGTCATTCGCAGCTAACTCCTACAAATCCTACAATTACAGTAGATTTAGGAACTATAACTGCTGCTAATGATGGTACTGAAAGTAGCCATACGATAACACTTAACATGGATGTAGCACAAATTGTTGATGTAGCTGTTCATATTTTAGTTCTCGAAGGCACGGCTACGGAGGACGTTGATTTCTCTTTAAGTACTAAAACAGTTATGATTCCTGCAGGAAAAACAACAGCAAGTTTTACTGTGAACTTTTTAACAGACGATGAGTTTGAACCGACAGAAACCTTTAAAATTCAGATTGGTGATGACAGAACAGCCAATGCTGCAATAACTCCGGTTACGGCGGATTTTACAATTGTAAATGCTGTATCTGATGATTTAGTTGTAGGTATGAGTTGGTCAAGTGCAAAAGAAGTTTATGATGTCAGCGGAGCTTTAATTTCTGCTACTGATTTAGCAGATTTAATTCTTTCTGTAACAGATGATGCCGGAAACGAAATTTATAGCTCTGACGGAGGTTCTTTTGAAGAAGTTACCATGATTGCAGCTGATGTACCTGATGGGTTATATTATGTAACTGTAGCATTTTATTCTGCTATGGATTTAGGAGACCAAGGAGATGTTGATTTAAATATATCATTGGATTTTATGCAATCAGGTGTATTTACTGCAACAAATGATTTTCCTTCTTTCTTCTCAATTTCAACAGCAACAACTTGTTCGGAAGGGTTTAGATTAATGGAAATTACAAAATCGGGAACAACTTGGACACTTGCAGAATATGTAGATCCTTTAGATGCGTTTATTGGTTCATACGGTGGAGTAGATGATTATATTTCCGCTTATTGGTCGAACAATCCATCGGAGATTTATACTACTGTATGCGGAACAGATTTATTACTGCATAAAATAAATACCAGGTTTATGGAAGATATATGGAGTGAAACAGTTGTAAGTTATGCACCGTTAGTAATTACCTTAAATCCTGATAATACAATTTCTATTGCTGATCAGTATTGTATGACTACTGACTATAATGGTACGTTATATGATTATGATATAATTAATGTATCAGGAACATGGACAGCAGAAGGTGTTCTTCATATAGAATATGAAATGGATCAAGGCGGATTTTGGGTTGCTGCCGCTCTTCAATCTTGGGGTTACGGAGCAAATGATTTCTTTGAAGCGGATGTTACAATCGGTACAAAGAACCTTGTATCTGTAAATACGAATAACAAACCTATTGAGAGAAAGAAAATTCAGTAATTTCTTTTAATAGATAATTTAAGTAAAAAAGAACTTGTCGATTTTCGGCAAGTTCTTTTTTGCTCAATAATTAGTATCTTTGTGTAAGATTTATTCTAAATGCCAAGACTAAGAAAAAATATTAAACCTACATTGTACGTAAAAAAAGGTGTAAAACAAGTAAATAAGCTTGATGAAGATGCTGTATCAAAATTTAGTCTGTCAAAAAAAAAGAACAATATCTCTGTTGATTCTTATGTAAAAGGAATTTTAAACGGGAATATTTCAATTTTAAGCCAAGCGATAACTTTAGTTGAAAGTGCGAAACAAGAGCACAGAGAATATGCTCAGAAAATTATTAACTCTTGTATTCCTTACAGCGGAAAATCTGTTCGTGTAGGTATTACCGGTGTGCCGGGTGTAGGAAAAAGCACTTTTATTGAAGCCTTAGGGGTGTATTTAATTGAAAGAGGAAATAAAGTTGCCGTGCTTGCAATTGACCCTTCAAGTGAGAAAACGAGAGGAAGTATTTTGGGAGATAAAACAAGAATGACTGAGTTAAGTTCTTGCAAAAATGCATTTATCAGACCTTCGCCTTCGAGCGGAACACTTGGTGGTGTTGCCCGGAAGACTGCTGAAACAATTGTGCTGTGTGAAGCGGCAGGTTATAATATTATTTTTATTGAAACGGTAGGAGTGGGGCAGTCAGAGATTGCGGTAAATTCAATGGTTGATTTTTTTCTGTTATTAATGCTTGCCGGTGCAGGCGACGAACTTCAAGGTATAAAAAGAGGGATAACGGAAATGGCAGATACAATAGTTATTAATAAAGCCGACGGTGATAATATTCAAAAATCTGAATTAGCAAAGACAGAATATAAAAATGCTTTACATTTGTTCCCGCGAACCGAATCGAATTGGCAGGCAGAGGTTAAAACAGCATCGGCAATAACAGGGAGCGGTATCTCGGATATATGGGATATTATTAAAAAATATGAATTGTTTACTAAAGAGTCAGGCTTTTTTGAAACAAAAAGAAACCGACAAGCCAAATACAGGATGTATGAAGCTGTGAATGAAGAGCTAAAATTACGGTTTTATAGTAATAACGTTGTCAGAAAAAAAATAAAAGAGTTAGAAAAAGAATTATTGTCGGGTAAAATAAGTCCTTATTTTGCTGCACAAACTCTTTTGGATTTATAACTTCATTCCGATAATAATTATATCATCTAATTGTTCCAAATCACCTTTCCATTTATTCAAGAATTTATCTAAGATATCTTTTTGTTCTGCCATAGTTTTATCTTGTATCGTCAGTAGTAATTCTTGGAACTTTCTTGATTTCAATTTTCTTCCGTTTTCTCCGCCGAATTGATCCATATAACCGTCGGAGAACATATAAACAGAGTCACCTTTGTTGTATTTAATAACATGATTGGTAAAGTCATCGTCCATTTTAAGATGAATTCCGATGGGCATTCTGTCTGCACTTATTTTTTTAATATTATAAACATTGTTTTCATCGGCAGAAATAATATATAAAGGATTATATGCTCCGGCATATTGAATTTCTTGTTTTTTAGTATCAATAACTGATATTGCCATATCCATTCCGTCTTTTGATTCTCCGTCTGTTTGGTGCAACGAATCAATAATTTTAGCCCTTAGTTTGTCTAAAATTTTTCCGGCTTCGGAAATTCGGTCTTTATTAACAATTTCATTTAAAAATGTAATACCCAGCATACTCATAAAAGCTCCCGGTACACCATGACCCGTGCAATCGGCTGCCGTAACTATTAATTTATCGTCAAACAATGTCATCCAATAAAAATCACCGCTTACTATATCTTTCGGTTTAAAATAAATAAAATAATCTTCAATATCTTGAACAAACATTTTTTTATCGGGTAAAATAGCATCTTGAATTCTTTGAGCATACTGGATACTGTCAGTTATTTCTTGTTTTTGTTTAAGTGCAATATCTCTTTGTTCGGTAATTAAGATGTTTTTTTCTTCAATCTCATCTCTTTGAGCCATAATTTCTTCATTGCTTTGTTCCAACTCAACTTTTTGTGATTCAATTTCTTGTTTTTGGGCTTCTAACAATTTATTTGCTTTTACTTTTCTGCGATAACTGAAAATTGAAATTACTGCAATAAGTAACATAAATAATACAAGTAATGACAAGCCGAGTTTTACGACAAAATCTTTTTTATCTTTTTCTTTTTGAATAGCTTCATTTTTTTCTTTCTCTATTCTTTCTTTTTCTTTTCTTATTTTTTCTTCTTGCTCAAAATCATATTGCATTCTTAATTCTGTAATCTCTTTTTCATTATTTTCATTAAAAATACTATCGTTAAGTGCCTTAAAAAGTACATGGTTTTCGTATGCTTTTTTATAATCTCCTGTTTTTGCATAATTTAAACTTAACCACTCAACAGCTTCTATTGAAGTATTAATGTCTGTTTTTTCAGATATTTCTTTTGCTTTTAATAAATACTCAATTGCTTTTTCATAATTTGATTGATAATAATAATATTCTCCTAGTCCGTTATAACAAAGAGCCAGCCCGGGAGCATGGTTCATGCTTTCATATATTTCAACACTTTTATCGAAATATTCTTTTGCTGAGTTATATTCTTTTTTCTTATTGTTAATATCACCTAAGTTGTAATATAAGCGTGCTATCATCGGAAAATAACCCATTTCTTCAAAAAGTTTTAATGCTTTTAAATAGTAATCATTTGAGAGGTCAAACTCTTTTTTTTCGGCATAAAAATTTCCTAAATTATTATTTACGTCAGCAATACCTTTAATGTTTTCGATGTCATTAAATATTTGTAATGCTTTATTGAAATTTTCAATAGCTTTTTCACTTTCGTTTTGTTCATCGTAAACTATACCTATATTCTGATATAACTGGGCAGTATTATTTTTATCGTCAATTTCTTCAAAGAACTTTAAACTTCTTAAATAAAACTCTAACGCACTTTTAAAATTACCTTGTTGTCTGAAATTATTTCCGAGATTTAAATTTGTTTTTGCAATACCTTCTTTGTCTTTAATTTCTTCATATATTTCAAGAGCTTTTCTGTAACTTTCTTCTGATTCCTTAATTTTTCCCGTATTTCTGTTAAAAATACCGATATTTACATAGCAAGCAGCAATTCCTTTTTTGTCGCCGATGATTTCATAAGTATCTCTGCTGTTGTATGATGCTTTATAAGCGTTTTCAACATCTCCGAACATAAAATGAATAATTCCGAGAGTTTTATAGACATCAGCCGTACCTTTTTTATAATCAATTTTCAGACTTAAAGTTAATGCTTGTTCTGCATAATTTTTTGCTTGCTCATTATCACGCCCTCTCATCATATTTGCAAGTTCACAAAGCGTATTAACTTTTACGGTATCAATTTGGGTAGTTTCAAGTACGGTTTTAAGGCTGTCAACCGGGTTTTGCTGTGCACTTATTAAATTAAAATTGAAAATAAAAAGTGCAAAGAACAGAAGTATTGAAGCAGTTTTTTTCATTTGTGTGTTTTAACAGAGTACAATCAGGGATTGTATAATTTTGACAACAACGAAATTAGAAATAATAATTACATTAAGCAATTTTTGTTGTGTTTTTAAATAAAAAAACCGACTCAAAAAGTGAATCGGTTATTTGTTATTCTGAAAAATTTTTAGTTTAATGTTACTTCAACAGTTACTCCGTTATTAGTAACTGTTATTGTTTTGTCGCAAGTTCCGTTACCGTAGTCTATTACGGAAGTTCCTTTATCGCTTTCTATTGTAACAGTTCCTGAAACAGGGTAACCTGCCGTGCAGCTTCTTTCAATTCTCACCTTATTATAAACAGAAGAATAACTTTTACCTTGACGGTTAATACCGGAAGCAGTTCCTGACATTTCAATAATGTTTGTAGAAATATTACCATCGCCAAATCCGCTTACAATTGTAAAAGTTTTATCGGAAGACCAGGAAATAGTTTTATTATCGGTAAAAGTTGCTGACATATTTTCTGCAACAACATTAATCTCAGGTCTTATATATGTTCCTCCGAATGTTGTAGTTATTTTCCCTTCAACTGCAATACCGTCTATTGTATAATTATCAAATGTGATAATAATATTTACAGCTCTGGCTCCGATATCAAGACGGGTATAGTTAATAATAAGAGAGCCGCTTCTTACAGACCCCAGATAATCACAATTGTTGAAAGTTAGTACAATTGTATCTGTCTGATTTCTATAAACATCAACACAAGCAGGAAGGGATGCTTTTCCTGTTCCGCCGGCTTCAGTATTTCCGACAGCAAATGCATCTGCCATAATATAACTTCCTCTGGCATCATCTTCAGCTGATTGAGCATCGGGATCAGGTTTTTCACAAGAAGCTAATGCAAATAATCCGAGTGCAAAGAACACACTTAAAATTTTAAATAAATTTGTTTTCATAATATGTAAAGTTTAATTAATAAAAGTTTTATATGTCTATCTTATAAGACTGCAAAAAAACAAAAAAGTTGTTTGAATCAGTATTTTTTATTCGAATATAAGAAATTTATCCGTAAAAGTAATGTTTTTTATGATGAATTATGTTATATTTTGATAAGTTTGTTGCGTTTAGTGAAACCGTAAATACCTATTTCTTATGAAAAATAATAATCTTTCGGTAAAAAACATTCTTAAAGAAATAAGAGCAAATGAAAACGGTCCTGCTGTTGATGCTATGGAAAGAATGGGTTTAAAGTACAGCAGAAATTTCGGTGTAAGCATTGCAGATTTAAAAAGAATAGCAACAAAATATAAATTCAATCATGAAATTGCCGATATGTTAAGAGAAAAAAACATAAGGGAAACGCGAATATTGGCAGAAATGATTGAAGATTCTAATTTAGTTTCGGAAGAAAAAGCAGATAAAATAGTTTCAAATATAGATACAAATGAATTGGCAGAGCAAAGTTGTTTGAACCTTTTTGAAAAACTTGATTTTGCGGATAAAAAAGCAGAGGAATGGATATTATCAGAACATAAATTTACTGTTGTTTGCGGATTTATTCTTTTTTCACGCATTGCTTTAAATGACAAAACAAAAAAGAATGATTTTTTTATAAAAGCAATAAGTGTTGCTGAAAACTCTGTAAATAACGAAAGTGTTTTTATTAGAAAAGCAATTGCAAGAGCTTTAAGGCAAATTGCTTTAAGAAATAATAATTTGAAAAAGCAAGTTCTGGAACTTACTAACAAAATAAAAAAAACCGGCAACGAATATTCAAAGTTAATTATCGAAGAGGTTGAAATGTTGATTGATTTTTAATGTGCTGTAGTCATCATAAAATCACTTAAGATTTATTTTTTTATCAATTTGATATTTATTTCTGTCTTGTGAGGTTCTGGAAACTAAATCAGCCAATAAACCTGTTAAAAATAGTTGTGTTCCGAAAATAATTGCCAGCAAACCCAAGAAAAATAACGGTCTTTCTGTCATGGAATATTGTTGCCAAAATAATTTTGCTATTGATAAATAGATTAAAATAACAAAACCTGCAAAAAAGCTGAAAGAACCTATTGTTCCGAAGAAGTGCATCGGGCGTTTTGCAAATTTTGTAATGAAAGTTATGGAAAGCAAATCAAGAGGGCCGTTAATAAATCTGCTAAGCCCGAATTTTGTTTTTCCGTATTTTCTTTCCTGATGTTTTACAACTTTTTCATCAATCTTTTTAAATCCGGCTTGCTTAACAAGTATAGGAATATAACGATGCATTTCACCGTAAACTTCAATGCTTTTTACAACTTTGTTTTTATAAGCTTTAAAACCGCAATTAAAATCATGCAATTTTAATCCGCTGACTTTTCTTGCAATGAAGTTAAAAAACTTACTCGGTAAATTTTTACTGAACAGCGGGTCGTAACGTTTCTTTTTCCAGCCCGAAACTAAATCAAAGCCGTCTTCTTTAATCATTTTGTATAGTTCGGGAATTTCTTCCGGATTGTCTTGTAAATCGGCATCCATTGTAATTACGACTTCGCCTTTTGCAACGGAAAAACCTTCGTGTATTGCTGCGGATTTTCCGTAATTCTTCATAAACTTAATGCCTTTAATATTACTATTTTCAGAAGACAGTTTTTCAATGATTTCCCAAGATGAGTCAGTACTTCCGTCGTCAATCATAATTATCTCATAAGAAAATGAATTTTCATTACAAACCTTGGAAATCCAACCGCATAGTTCCGGTAAAGATTCTTCTTCGTTAAGTAATGAAATAACTACGGAAATATTTGTCATTGCCTTTAATTTTAATCTCAATTATTGTCCAAAAATAGATATAAGAATGTATAAAAAGAAAAAAATAAGTTCTTTTTTACATAAAAGATTAAAATTTAAAGAATTAAGGTATAAAATTTGAATAAGTGTTATCGGACAGATGAAATTATACTTATTTTAAATTACAAAAAAAGAATAAAAGCGAAAGAAACAATGGCAAGTAAACTGAAAGTAATCGAAAGTAACAGGGTTATAGGCGGGTATTCCTTATCTGTGAGAGATAACTGGGTTTATAAAATAAAAAAAGTTCACCTTTCTGAAACTGAAAAAGATAAATATTTAGAAGATTTCGGAGAAGTGATTATTACTTTCGAGGAATTTTTCGAATGGTATAAGTCTTTAAAAAAACAAACTAAAAACTTTTAAGTGTATTATTATTTATAATTCCGCAATTAAATATTCCGGTTTTATTTCCCTCTTTTTTTCAGAAGCACCTTAAATTTCGACCAATTTGGTCACTAAAAATACGTATTCTAAATAAACTTATACGTATTCTAAATAATAGCTGTCTTTTTGTATATTGTTTTATGAAAAGATTGTATATTTGGAAGTGTTATTTGATTATACTAACAATAAAACTACGAAAAAATGAAAAAAATTACAATTCTCACACTATTATTAGGAGTACTCGTATTTACTAATACAACTTCTTTTTCGCAAGTCTTAATTTCAGGAAGTACAGGTACACCTGACCCTTCTGCAATGTTGGACATTGAGTCAACATCAAAGGGATTATTAATCCCGAGAATGACAACTGCACAAAGAAACTTGATTGCTTCGCCGACACAAGGCCTATTAGTTTTTGATAAAGATATAGGAAGCTTCTTTATTTTCGGTAAAAACTATGAAGGAAAGCTCGGCTGGATTGATTTGTCTTCAGATGCAGGTTTGTGGACGAAAACCGGAGCTACGGTTTACTTAACTAATTCAACCTATAATGTCGGTGTAGGAACATCAAGTCCCTCCGGCAACTTTGTTGTTCAGGCAAACAGCGGCGACCTTACTGATGCAGATGTTTTGTTTGAGGTAAAAGATAAATTCGGAAAAACAATATTTGAAGTAACTTCTGCAGGTGTAAAAGCTTATGTTAAAGATCCGACAAAAGCTGTTTCCGGAGGTTTTGCGGTAGGTAAATACGGAGCTGCAAAAGGAGTCGGAGATCTGTTTTTAGTAACATCAGACAGCACACGTGTTTATACCGATGCAAATGCAAGTATCTCCGGCGGTTTTGCGGTAGGTAAATACGGAGCAGCCAAAGGACAAGCTTTCAAATACTTCTTTACACATTCCGACAGCACACGTATTTATACTGATACCGGAGCAAAAGCTGTTTCCGGCGGTTTTGCGGTAGGTAAATACGGAGCTGCAAAAGGACCTATTAATAACTATATGCACATGACTAAAAATAATTATTTGGTCGGGCACAGTTCCGGTAAGGATATGACAACCGGTTTATACAACTTATTTTTCGGTTTTGAAAGCGGTTTTATGAATACAACCGGTACCGATAATGTTTTTATCGGTTATCAAAGCGGTTATTCAAACTTAATCGGTAATGATAATGTTTTTATGGGTAATGCTTCCGGTTTTTCCAATACAACGGGTTATAACAATGTTTTTATCGGGAAATTAGCAGGAACAGCAAATACAGGCGGATGGAGCAATACTTTTGTAGGAGAAAATTCAGGATCAAGTAATACAACCGGTAATTTTAATGCATTTTACGGGTACCAAGCAGGAAAAGGTAATGTTGACGGATTAGACAATGTTTTTATAGGATCGTATGCCGGTTTTACAAACACAACAGGCGATAATAATGTGATGATAGGAAAAGATGCCGGGCGAACTTCTAACGGAACTTCCAATGCATTTATAGGAGAAGGAGCCGGCTATTACAGTACGGGTTCAAATAACTTTTACGGAGGTTACAATGCGGGGCGTTCAACAGCGGGTTCCGGTTCCGGTTCTAATAATGTGTTTTTGGGTAACTACAGCGGATATTATAATTCAACAGGAAACTACAATGTTTTTTTGGGGTATTTTACGGGGGTGTACAATACCACAGGAGTAAACAATGTATTTATCGGACCTTTTTCAGGGTACAGAAATGTTTCGGGAGGTTATAACCTAATGATGGGATATCAAGCAGGTTACAGTAATGATACATCATATAATGTTTTCGCAGGAAGTTATGCCGGGTATTCAAATGTGAAAGGTACGCATAATGTTGCATTAGGATACAATTCCGGAAGATTGGCAGTATTAGGAGACAATAATGCACTGATGGGTTACCAAAGCGGATATAATGCCGATAATGCCGATAACAGTATAATGCTCGGATCCTATGCCGGATATAATGCCGATAACAGTACAAACAGTATATTAATAGGTTCATCAGCAGGTTATAATAATAATGCTGCAAATAATACTTTTGTAGGTACGGATGCAGGTTATGATAACACAACAGGAAGAGAAAATATATTTATGGGTTACCGTGCCGGATATAATAATACAACAGCATCAGATAATATTTTCATGGGTAACAGTTCAGGCTTTACCAACACAACCGGAGATAATAATATTATGGTAGGAAAGCAAGCCGGGTATCTTAATACAATAGGGCACAGAAATGTTTTTATGGGAGAAGCATCTGCATATAACAATACCTCAGGTGTGAGAAATGTTTCTATCGGGTATTTTTCAGCATATTACATGAACACAGGTGCAGATAATGTTATACTGGGTGCTTATGCAGGTCAAAGAAATGAAACAGGAAGTTTTAATGTTATTTTAGGAAGCAGTGCAGGTACCAATGCAACATTAAATGATAATAATGTAGTTTTGGGTTATTACAGCGGATTTAATGCCGATAACAGCTCAAACAGCATAATGATAGGCACAAGAAGCGGATATAATAACAATGCCGAAAATAATGCTTTTATAGGTACGGAAGCCGGACGTTTTAATACAAGCGGTACAAAAAATGTATTTATGGGTTATCGTTCAGGCTATACTAATACAGGAGGAGAAAAAAATATTTTTATAGGAAATACGGCAGGATACCTAAATGCAAACGGAGACAGAATAATTTGTATCGGCGACAGCTCCGGCGTAAACAATACTGCAAGTAATAACGTATTTATCGGAGCAAATGCCGGAAGAGATAATACTTCGGGTAATAATAATTTATTTATAGGAAACGATGCAGGTGCTGAGAATATTACAGGAATGTCAAATACATATTTGGGTTGGGGTGCAGGTCTTAACAATAACGGTAATGATAATGTTATGGTAGGTTTTTGGGCAGGTTTGGCAGCTACAAGCTCTACCAGGAACTTATATCTTGGGCAAGGTGCAGGTGTTTGGAACACAGGAAGTAATAATATCTTTTTGGGTTATCTGACGGGAGGAAACAATAACACTTACGAAAGAAACATTATTATAGGAAACGAACTTAACACTAACAGAAGCAATACATTAAAAATTGATGCAAGCAGCAGTATTGATCCCTTAATTTACGGTGAGTTTGATAATGATTTTATACAGTTTAATGCTAATGCAAGAATTGTTAACGATAATAATGCAGTAGCCCAAAAAGGTTTGGTTATTGATACCGACGGAGAAAATACAGATATACCTTTCAGAATAAGAACGGTGTCTGACCCTTCAACAACAAGTTTTACTGATGCCAATACAAAATTTGTTGTTGCCGGGAACGGTGATGTCGGTGTTAACATACAAACTCCTGCATACAGATTAGATGTAAAGGAAGATGCAACTACTTATATTGCCAGGTTCCATAACGACGGAGGTGATACTCATAGATATGGTATAAGAATATGGGCAGGGCATGATTTAGCTTCCGGTACCGGTTATTCTGATATTATTTACATGAATTGCGGCGACGGTGACGGCACGTGGGTAGGTTCAATTTACGGGAACAACGGAACTTTACTTATGAACGGGAAATCTGCAAGTTACGGAAAAAGCCTCGGAATTAAAGAAAGCAATAAAGGTTTAAATATTATAACTAAGCTTCAAGTTGTTGATTATGATTATGATTCAAAAACCGGGATATCAAAAACCGGATTTATCGGAGAAGAAGCAATTAAAGTATTGCCGGGAATGGTAAGATATGAAGAAGAAGCCGATGAATACGGTGTTGCACATTCTGTATTAGTCCCTGTTTTGACAAAAGCAATTCAAGAGCAACAATCAGAAATTGAACAACTAAAACAACAAATTCAAGAATTAAGAGACTTAATAAATAACAAATAAATTCATTTAAAATAAAATTACTGTTTAGTAGTTTTGCAGTAATTTGTGTAGTTTTTTTTCATAGAGTTTATCCCGCTGAGAAGCGGGATTCTTTTATTCTAAATAATATATGAAGTCTTTTTTAATGATTAGTTTTTAGTCTAAAATTATATGTTGGTACTTTTACGGCAGTTTAATTAAAAAAACTTATGATATCACAAAAAGAATTAAAGAGCTTTCTTAACGAAAAATATGATTTGTATAATCGCCCTTCATTTATAGAATCAGACCCGATACAGATTCCTCACGGTTTTACCGAAAAAGAAGATATTGAAATAATTGCATTCTTATCTGCTCAAATTGCATGGGGAAACAGAAAAATGATTATCCGTAATGCAAATAAAATTGCAGAAATAATGAAAAATAATCCGTATGAATTTTTATTAAACTTAACCGGCAAAGAATTAAAAAATATTAATGATTTTAAACACAGAACATTTCAATTTATTGATTTCAAATATTTTTTGGTTTCGCTTAAAAATATTTATTTAAAGCACGGAGGATTAGAAAAAGTTTTTACAAAAGGATATAAAATTGATAATACAATTTTTTCGTCAATAAAGTATTTCAGAGAAATATTCTTTGAATTACAACATGAAAAAAGAACAGAAAAACATATTGCAAATGTTGAAAAAAAATCTGCTGCAAAGCGAATTAATATGTTTTTAATGTGGATGGTAAGAAATGATAACAGAGGTGTTCATTTCGGTATTTGGAATAAAATTCCTGCATCGGGTTTACAAATTCCGCTTGACGTTCATGTTGGTAATACGGCACGGGCATTAGGTATTTTAAAAAGAAAACAAAACGATTGGAGAGCCGTTGAAGAACTTACGAGGAATTTAAAAAAGTTTGATAAGTCAGACCCTGTTAAATATGATTTTGCTTTATTCGGACTCGGTGTTTTTGAGAAGTTCGGGAAATAAATTTTTTGAATTAGGCATTTAGATAATACTTGTAATTTATTGCTTATCAATAGTTCTTATTTTTCCTTTGCGGTGCTTTGCGTAATCTCTGCGTTCTTTGCGTGAAATAAATCTGATTCAATCATATTTAGAACCCTTGAAATCGCAACAAATTAGATGAAATTTAGGTTCTATACAATTTCTCATTCTATATTACTTAAGTGCCTAATTTAATAAATTTTTTTAACTTAGTTTGCTGAGAACTTTTAATAACAGCTCTTTTTTTCTTACCGAAACCGGAACAACAGATTTGTCTTTCATTATAACTTTTCCTGATTTTCTTTTATCAAAACGTTCTATGTGAAATATGTTAATTAAGTGCGATCTGTGAACTCGTATGAAAATTGTTTCAGGCAATAAATTTTCATATTCTTTTAATGTTTTTGACATTAGTAACTTTTTACTGTTATTTAAAAAAAAACAAGTGTAGTTATTGTCAGATTCGCATCTTATTATATCTTCTAATCCGACAACATGAATGCTCTCAGCGGTGTTGAGTACCAGCTTTATAGACTTGCTGTTTGTTTCTTTAAAATTGTTCAAAAATGTATCTATCTTGATTTTATTTTTTTCGTTTTCCGTTTCGTTTATTGCTTTATTAACAGCACTTATAAATTCATTTGTGTTTATGGGTTTAAGAATATAATCTAACGCACTGAATTTAATTGCTTTTAAAGCATGCTCTTGATGAGCCGTAATAAAAATAACTTTAAAATTGTAGCTTGTAAGTTTGTTTAATAAATCAAAACCGGTTCCGTCGGGCATATCAACATCCAAAAAAATAAACTGAGGTTTAATTCCGGAAATTGTTTCAATACCGGATTTAACATCTTCGGCAACCTCGATGCTGAAATCAGGATAATGTGTTTTTAACAGATTAAAAACAGCATCTCTTGAAATTTTTTCATCATCTACAATTACGGTTTTTATGTGTTTAAAACTCTTCAATATGAGGTATTTTAAAACTAATTTTTGTTCCTTTTTGTTCAGTATTCAGCTTATTTAAATTCAGAACTTCTAAGTTAATGTTTTTTTTGTGTTTCTTTCCGATAATTAAACTAAGTCTTTCTTTTGTAATTTGAATTGCTAATGATTGATGATTAGTTTTATTTGTATGTGTTTTGTTAATTCCTTTACCGTTGTCTTGAATTGATACTGAAATATAATTATTTTCTGAAATAAACGAAATAATCAGTTCAGGACTCTTAATGTCTTTTGTAAAGCCGTGTTCAATGGCATTTTCAACAAAAGGTTGAACTAACATCGGAGGTATTAATGTATTTTCTTTATCAATATTATCGGATATTTCTATTTTATATGTGAATTTATTATTAAATCTCAACATTTGAAAACCTATGTAATATTCAAGTATTTCTATTTCTTTATTTAAACAAATTAAGTTCTTTCTTGAGCTTTCTAAAATCATTCGCATTAACTTAGAAAAATTTGACATATATAAAACTGATTTTTTCAAGTCGTTTTTATTCATAAAACTTTCAATAGCAAATAACGCATTAAAAATAAAATGCGGATTCATTTGAATTCTCAGTAACTTTTGCTCAACTTCTATTGTCTTTTTATTTGTTCGCAGTTTATACCTGTTATAAAGTAAGAAAAAGAGAAGTATCGAGAAAAGTAAAAGAATAACAAGCCCGATAAGAAGTATTTGTCTGTTTCTGTTCTCTTTATTTAATAATTCTTCATTTTTTTTCAACAGTTCAATTTCTTGTTCTTTTTGTGCTGTTTCATATTCTATTTCTAATTGAGAAAAACGTTCATTACTTTCTTTATTAAAAATACTGTCACTGTAAGTTTTTAAGAGTTTGGAATAATGATAAGCATTTTTATAATCTTTAAGGCTGTCATAACAAGATTTGTATGTTGTGCTTAAAATAGATAAATGATGATAGTTGTTTTCTTCCGAAGCAATGTTAAACCCGCTGTCTAAATATAATATCGCTTTTTTATAAAGTTTTAATTTTAAGTTGTTTGATGCTATAAAGCTGAATGAACTGATTATGTCAATCTTAGCGTTAAGGTCTTTATAAACCTTTAAAGCATTTTTTTCTTCATTAATAGCTGTTTTATATTGTTTCTTGAAACTTAGAATTCTCGAAACACCGCTTATACACTTAGCATAATTTAATAAGTTATTTGTTTCTTTAAAAATCTCGGAAGCTTTCTCATAATTATCAAGAGCAAAGTCATAACGTTCTGTATTATAAAATACAACGGCAATATTCATTAAAGATAATGCAATGCCGATTTCCAAGTTCAGTTTTTCAAAATTTTCTTTTGATTTTTCGTAATAAGGCAATGCTTTTTCATAACTTTTCATATAAACATATAAGTTACCTATTGCCCCGTTTGCTGTTGCAATTGTTTTTATGTCTTGTTTTTTTTCGGCAATTATTGCAACATAAGTAAACAGCTCTATCGCTGTTTCATACTCTCCTACATACATGTGAGAATTCCCTAAATTCCCTGATCCTGAAATAATAAGCGAAGTGTCTGAAATTTCTTGTGCAATTTGAATTGTTTTTCGTAAATTTTTTTTTGCCGAACTGATATTGCCTCGTTCATTTTCAAGAATTCCTTTTTGTTGCAGAAATATAGCCTGATGTCTCAAATCGTTTTCATATACAGATAAATCTAATCCGTAGTTTAGATAATATTCGGCACTGTCCGGTTTAGAATAAATATATATATTTGACAGTTTTAAACAGGCTTCAATTTTTTCCTCTGTATTTTCCGTTTGCAGAATATTTATTAAACTGTCTGTATTTTGTCCCGACAGAAAATGATTTGAAAAAAATAAAATTGAAATTAAGATTGCAGTTTTTTTTCTCAAAACATTAAGGTTTTTATTCTACGGCAAATATAATTGAAAAAAATTAATAGAGAATATTATGTAATTAATAAAAAGTATAATTATTATTGCTTTTTTATTTTTACCATTTTAATTTGAAACTTTTATTTACATATACTTTACTGTTATTAAGTTTGCTTTCTTGGTCACAATCGAAGAAAGACAGTCTTATTAATATAATTTCTCATACAAATGATAATTTTGTTATTGCAGAAACATGTTATAAATTATCAAAAGAGTATGATAATATTGAGAAAGATGATGTTTTAAAGTATATAGAAATAGGAATTATTGCTGCAAAAAAAATAAAAAACTATAGCCTGATTGCAGATTTATATTTTATGAAAGCTATTTTGCATGATTACTATGAAGAATGGGATATTTCAAAGAATATATATTATAAATCAGCAAAATTTTATCAACTTGTAAACGATTCTGTCAATGTGGGAAAATGCTATATAAATACAGGAGTTACACAATACTGTGACGGGAATTATGAACAAGCTGTTAATGATTACAATAATGCCGTAAAAAACCTTATAAACAGCAATGAATTTGAGAACATTGCAAAAGCATATAATAATCTTGCTTTAGTGTATAAAGCTCAAGGGAACTATAGGGATGCAATTAACACCTATATCCGAAGTTTAAAAATTAAAGAAAAAATCGGAGATAAACCGGGTTTGGCAAATACATATCAAAATATAGGAGTTTTGTTTTGGGAGCAGGAAAACTTCAATATGGCTTTAAATAATTACTATAAAGCTGCAAATATTTTTGAAGAATTAAAAGATACTGTCGGACTGGGAAGTATATTCGGAAATATAGGGCTAATTCATAAAGACAGAAATGATACGGCAAAAGCAATGAAATATTATAATGAATCTATAAAATTGTTAACAAAAACTAATTATATTAAAGGACTGGCATCTGCAATTTTAAATAAAGGCGTAATAATTGATGAAACAGGAAATTTTGAATTATCGGAACAATATTTTTTAAAATCTTTAGGGTTGTGTGAAAAAATTAATTATTATACAGGAATTATGATTAACAAGGTAAGTTTAAGCCGGATTTATTCTGTCAGAGGAGAGCGTAAAAAGAGTTTAAGGTATGCCGAGGAAGCTATGAAAATTGCCGAAAAAAGTAATTCACTAAAATACTTATCTGAACTGTATTTACTTCTTTCAAAAAATTACATTGATGTCGGGCAATATAAGTCGGCTTATAACTTTTTAAGTAAGTATCATACAATTAAGGATTCTCTGTTTACATTAGAAAAAAACAAACAAATAACCGAAATCCAAACAAAGTATGAAACTGATAAAAAAGAAGCCAAAATTATTCTGCTTGAAAAAGAATCTGAAATTAAAAATCTTGAAATAGAAAAAAACAATAAAAGGCTTCAAAATATAAGCATAACATTAATTTTAACATTAGGCTTTTTGGTAATACTGGTAATTATTTTACTGCAGAAAAGAAAGGCATATTTATTATTAGTTGAACACAATATAGAATTAGCAAAAAAAGATATTGAAAACGAAGAGAAAATAAAAAAGCAAACACATAAATCCTTAGATAATATTGGGCTTAAAGAAAAATATTCCGACTCACAGTTAAGCAAAATACAAAAAAGAGAGTTGTTAGAAGACATAGTAATTTTAATGGAAGAAGAAAAATTCTTTCTAAATACGGGATTTACCGTAAATGATTTTGCAAAAAAATTAAAAACAAACAGAAATTATATTTCTCAGGTTATTAATGAATATTTTAATACAAACTTCAATAACTTCATTAATGAATACAGGGTAAAAGAAGCACGTAAACTATTAATAAATGAAGAGTATAAGAATTATTCTATTGAAGGAATTGCTTTAACCGTTGGGTTTAATACGAAAGCAACTTTTAATTCGGCATTTAAAAAGTTTACCGGAGTTACGCCTTCATTTTTCCAAAAAAACACCAAAAATATTGAAACTGATTTATAGTTTTGATTTTAATTAAAACCTTTTTGTTGTACAAATTGCTCAATTTTTACACGAAAAAATTGATACTGCAACACTTATTATATATGTTTGTTTTAATCGTACAATTTTAATTTTAAAACTACTATGAAAAAAAACAAAATTTTAAAAATGCTGATTACCGGGATAATCTTTTTCTCAATACACCTTTCATCTTATTCACAAGTGCTGATATCAGGAAGCACAGGAACACCAAACAGTTCTGCAATGCTTGACATTGAGTCAACCTCAAAAGGATTATTAATCCCGAGGATGACAACCGCTCAGCGAACCGG
>JAKISF010000021.1 GCA_021648725.1 Bacteroidales bacterium
GCTGTGGAACTTTTCTTCATTAAGCTCATAATCAATATTTTTTGTTAATATTATTCGATAGTCTTCTTTTTGGTTTTCTTCGGGATTACACTTACCCCCTATATATACCGTAAAAATAAATACTATTCTTAAAAAGCAAAATTTCAAAGAACTTTTTATTATATTTTTCTTATTTTTACACAGTTATGATTAATCCTTAACTAAACGACATTGATATATGAATAATAATTATATTAAAACATTAAATTATGATCCCGGATACATAAAAAAACAAGGATTTCCTTTATATAAACTAAAGTAATAATCAACAACAGATAATATTCTAAAAAATATACATTTACCGAATGCCGATTGGCATCAAGGCGAAATGCAAGCCGTAACAAGCATACATATTACAAACGGTTTTCACGCAAGTGCAAGCGATAAGTTGCATTTGCACACCGGAGCATATATAAATAACTTAATTACGGAAGAATGGACCGAAGACGATAAACAAAACAAAACATACAAAAATAAAAATAAAACAAGCAATATAGAATTGCCCGAAACCGAAAACATTACAATTTACCCCAACCCTTCAAAAGGAATATTTAACATAAACATAAAAAACTTTCATCTTTCATCTTTATACTTTTGACTAAATAAAAAAACAAAGTCAAAAAAAGCTAAAATACACAAGTTTTTTATAACTTTGCAAGTTCTAAAACAGTAAAAATAAAGATGAATAAAAAGTATTCAAAACATTTGAAAAAAGTAATATCATACAGCCGAGAGGAAGCTGTAAGATTAGGGAACGACTATATCGGTAACGAACATTTATTTCTCGGAATTTTAAGAGACGGAACCTCAAACATACTGCAAATCCTTGTAGATAACGGAATTGATTTAAACACTATTAAAAAATCAATCGAAAATAAAATAAAAAACAAAGATGTAAGCAAACACCACCCCGATGAACTTCCCTTGCTGAAATCTGCAGTCAGAACACTAAAATTTATTTGGTTTGAAGCAAAAGATTTTCAAGAAAAATTTGCAACACCCGACCATCTGGTTCTTGCAATCCTGAAAGAAGAACAGGCAGATAAAGGTATTATTTTCAATATATTTAATGAAAATGAACTTACCTACGATAAAATTAAAGACTCACTTATAAGTTTAATCTATAACCAAGCAGGAGGTCCCGGCGACATAGATGAAGATGATGACGATTTCGACGATGATTATGACGATGACGAATCTTTTGAAGCTTCAAAACGAAAAAGAACATCCAAAACCGACAGCGACACTCCCGTTCTTGATAATTTCGGTGTCGATTTAACAAAAGCTGCAACAGAAAATAAACTTGACCCGGTTGTCGGCAGAGAAAATGAAATTGAAAGATTAGTACAAATCCTTAGCAGAAGAAAAAAGAACAATCCTGTTCTGATAGGAGAACCGGGTGTAGGTAAATCTGCAATTGTTGAAGGACTTGCAATAAGAATCACCGAAAATGCAGTTTCAAGAGTATTATTCAACAAAAGAATTGTAACTCTCGACATGGCATCAGTTGTAGCAGGAACAAAATACAGAGGTCAATTTGAAGAACGAATGAAATCAATACTCAACGAACTTCAAGACAACCAAGATGTTATATTATTCATTGATGAAATACACACAATCATAGGAGCAGGCGGGGCAAGCGGCTCTTTAGACGCATCTAATATGTTAAAACCCGCACTTGCAAGAGGCGAAATTCAAACAATAGGAGCAACAACATTAAACGAATACCGTCAACACATTGAAAAAGACGGAGCATTAGAAAGACGTTTCCAAAAAATAATGGTTGACCCCACA
Source organism: Bacteroidales bacterium (assembly GCA_021648725.1). Lineage (NCBI taxonomy): Bacteria > Pseudomonadati > Bacteroidota > Bacteroidia > Bacteroidales > Bacteroidales bacterium. The sequence continues at coordinate 1,834 of JAKISF010000021.1, forward strand.
ACAGTCGAAGAAACAAGAGAAATTCTTGAAAACATAAAAGACAGATACGAAGACCATCATAATGTCTATTATACAGATGATGCCCTGGATTCATGCGTAAAGCTTACCGACAGATACATAAGCGACCGACACTTACCCGACAAAGCTATTGACGCATTAGACGAAGCAGGCTCAAGAGTTCACATTATGAATTTAAAAGTGCCGGAAGATATTTCCGAAATTGAACAAAAAATTGACGACCTGATTAAAGTAAAACAAGACGCAATTAATAATCAAGAATTTGAAAAAGCTGCCTCTATCAGAGATAATGAAAGAAATTTACTTAAAGAACTTGAAAAAGCAAAACAACAGTGGTCAGAAAACCTTTCTAAAAACAGAGATACTGTTGGCCAACCGCAAGTAGAAAAAGTGGTTGCAATGATGACGGGAATTCCTGCAACAAGAATTGCCAAAGCAGAAAGTGTTCGTCTTCTTGAAATGAAATCCCAACTTAAAGAAAAAGTAATAGGACAAGACAATGCTGTTGAAAAAATAGTTAAAGCAATACAAAGAAACAGAGCAGGTTTAAAAGACCCCGGAAAACCGATAGGAACTTTCATATTTCTCGGACCTACGGGCGTAGGAAAAACCCACCTTGCAAAAAAACTCACAGAATTTTTATTCGATACCGAAGAAGCATTAATAAGAGTTGACATGAGTGAATATATGGAAAAATTCTCTGTTTCAAGATTAATAGGAGCTCCTCCCGGATATGTCGGTCATGAAGAAGGCGGGCAATTAACCGAAAAAGTAAGAAGAAAACCCTATTCAGTTATTTTGTTAGATGAAATCGAAAAAGCTCATCCCGATGTCTTTCATATACTTCTTCAAGTTTTTGACGACGGACAATTAACCGACAGCCTCGGAAGAAGAGTCGATTTTAAAAATACCGTAATTATTATGACCTCCAATGTCGGAGCAAGAAAATTAGCAGATTTCGGCAAAGGAATAGGTTTCGGAGAAAGTGATGATGACGCACAAAGCAAAACTGTTATTACAAAAGCTCTTAAAAGAACCTTTGCACCCGAATTTCTTAACAGAATTGATGATGTTGTTATTTTCAACACACTAAAAAAAGAACATATTTTTGAAATTATCGACATAGAACTGAAAGGACTTTATAAACGTGTTGAAGACCTTGGTTATAAGTTAAATATAACAGAAGAAGCAAAAGAATTTATTGCAGAAAAAGGGTTAGATATTAAATACGGAGCAAGACCTCTGAAAAGAGCAATTCAAAAATATCTCGAAGACGAAATGGCTGAAGTTATTATTGAAGCTGAAATCTCAGAAGGCGATGAAATTAAAGTCGGAATAAATAAAGATAAAATCAAAATCAAAATTGTAAATAAAAAAAAATAAGACAAAAAATGTATCTGTAACTGATACTATTACAAAAAGTAAGCTAAAATGAAGAAAGTAAAATATAAGTTTTTAAAATATATTAAATTCGACACACAATCAAACCCCGATTCAAATACAACACCAAGTACAGTTAAACAATTTGACCTTGCAAAAGAAATACAAAATGAACTCGAGGCTCTTGAATTGAAAAATATAAAACTGACTGACAAATGTTATTTGTATGCAACTTTACCGGCAAATACTGATAAAAAAGTTCCCGCAATAGGATTTATTGCTCATTTAGATACAGCACCCGACACTTCCGGCGAAGGTGTTAATCCGCAAGTTATTGAAAATTACAACGGAAAAGACATTGAACTCAACAAAGAGAAAAATATAATTCTTTCTCCGAATGATTTTCCCGAATTAAAAAAATACATAGGACAAACACTTATAACAACCGACGGAAAAACACTTCTCGGTGCCGATGACAAAGCAGGCGTTGCATCAATTATTACTGCAATTGAATACTTGCAAAATAACCCGGAAATATTACACGGAGACATAAAAATCGCATTCACACCTGATGAAGAAATAGGGAGAGGTGCAGATAATTTCGATGTTGATTTCTTTAATGCAGAATTTGCATATACTGTTGACGGCGGAGAATTAGGAGAATTAGAATATGAAAATTTTAATGCCGCAAGTTTAGAAGTTATCGTTACCGGAAGAAATGTACATCCCGGAACAGCTAAAAACCAAATGATTAACTCAATAAATGTTGCTCACGAATTTCATGCAATGTTACCGCATATTAAAAGACCCGAACACACAACAAGTTATGAAGGCTTCTATCACCTTACAAATATTACCGGTACAATTGACGAAACAAAGTTAAATTATATCATCAGAGACCATGACAGAAATAAATTTGAAGAAATGAAAGAACATGTTAAACATGTTGCCGAACTTCTCAACAAATCACATCACAAAGAACTTATTTCGGTTGAAGTAAAAGACAGTTATTATAATATGCGTGAAAAAATTGAACCTGTTATGTATATTGTAGATATAGCAAAAGAAGCTATGAAAAAAGCAGGAATAACACCGATTATAAAACCTATCAGAGGAGGAACCGACGGAGCAAAACTATCGTATGTGGGACTCCCCTGTCCTAACATTTTTACGGGAGGTCACAATTTTCACGGAAAATATGAATATATTTCTTTGCAATCAATGATGAAAACTGTTGAAACAATAGTTAATATAGCAAAAATAGTACATGATAAATAGTAATATCGTGTTCAAATAATATAAAATAAAAAAACTGAAAAAATATAACCCATGGCAATATTAGACAAAGTACTCGGAAAATTTCTGGGAAATAAATCTGATAAAGATATTAAAAAAGTAATGCCGGCTGTTGCCCTAATTAATGAAGAATTTGATAAACTTTCAACACTCTCAAATGACCTTTTAAGAGAAAAAACAAAAGAGTTAAAAAAAGAAATTACAGATTTCTTTAAAGTTGAGCAAGATGAAATAAATTCTCTTAAGGCAGATATTGAAGCAGATAAATTTGATATGCTTGAAAGAGAAGACGTTTATAAGGAAATAGATAAACTGGAAGATACAATTGACAAAAAAATAGAATCAAAACTTAATGAAATTCTTCCGAGAGCATTTGCAATAATTAAAGATACAGCAAGACGTTTCTTTGAAAATGAAGAAATTATAGTAACAGCTACTGATTTTGACAGACAATTAGCTCCTCACAGAGAAGATATTATTATAAAAAATGATAAAGCCGTTTACCATAACAAATGGTTAGCCGGAGGTGTTGAAATAAAATGGGAAATGATTCATTATGATGTTCAACTTATAGGCGGTATTATTCTCCACGAAGGAAAAATTGCCGAAATGGCAACAGGTGAAGGTAAAACATTAGTTGCAACATTGCCCGTTTTCTTAAATGCACTTACCGGAAGAGGTGTTCACATCGTTACCGTTAACGATTACCTTGCAAAAAGAGATGCCGAATGGATGGGAACTTTATATGAATTTCACGGATTAAGTGTGGATTGTATTGATAAACATCAACCAAATTCAGAATCCAGAAGACAAGCATACAGGGCAGATGTTACTTTCGGTACAAATAATGAATTCGGATTTGATTATTTAAGAGATAACATGGCTCTGAGCCCGAGTGATTTAGTTCAAAGAAGACATAATTATGTTATTGTTGACGAAGTTGACTCAGTTTTAATTGATGACGCAAGAACTCCTTTAATTATTTCAGGTGCAGTTGACAGAGGAAGTCAAACAAAAGACGAAGAACTTTTTAAAGAACTTAAACCAAGAATCCAAAAAATATACAGCCTTCAAAAACAGCTTGTCACAAAACTATTAACTGATGCAAAAAAACTGATTAATTCAGACAAGAAAAAAGAGCAAGAAAAAGGTGCAATTTATTTATTAAGAGCACATAAAGGTTTACCCAAAAATAAGGCAATTATTAAATTCCTTAGTGAAGAAGGAATGAAAACCTTAATGCACAAAACAGAAAACATATATCTTGCCGAAAACGCAAAACGAATGCCTGAAATTACGGATGATTTATATTTCGTAATTGAGGAAAAAAATAATTCCGTTGAATTAACTGATAAAGGTATTGATATAATTTCAGCCGAAATTGAAGATAAAGAATTTTTTGTATTGCCCGATATAGGCTCTAAAATTGCAGACATTGAAAACTCCGAAAAATCCGAAAGAGAAATTCTGAAAGAAAAAGATGAATTATTGTCTGATTATTCTGCTAAAACCGTCAGAGTTCATGCAATGAACCAACTTCTGAAAGCATATGCAATGTTTGAAATAGATGTTGAATATGTTATCATTGAAAATCAAATAAAAATAGTTGATGAACAAACAGGGCGTATAATGGAAGGCAGAAGATATTCCGACGGCTTGCACCAAGCAATTGAAGCAAAAGAAAATGTAAAGGTCGAAGCTTCTACCCAAACAATGGCAACAGTTACTTTGCAAAACTATTTCAGAATGTACCATAAACTCTCAGGAATGACCGGTACTGCCGAAACTGAAGCAGGTGAATTTTGGGACATTTACAAACTTGATGTTACGGTTATACCTACAAATGTTCCTATTATCAGAGATGACAGATATGATAAAGTTTATAAAACAAAACGTGAAAAATATAATGCAGTAATCTATGAAATTAACGACCTTGTTAAAGAAGGAAGGCCTGTATTAGTGGGAACAACTTCCGTAGAAATTTCGGAACTTCTCAGCAGAACACTTAAAATTCGTAAAATTGAGCATAATGTTTTAAATGCCAAATTACACAAAAGAGAAGCTGATATTGTTGCAACAGCCGGTAAAGCCGGAATTGTTACAATTGCAACAAATATGGCAGGTCGTGGTACTGATATTAAATTGACTGATGAAGTAAAAGAAGCCGGAGGTTTAGCAATTATCGGTACAGAACGACATGATTCTCGTCGTGTTGACCGACAATTAAGAGGTCGTTCCGGAAGACAAGGAGATCCCGGCTCTTCTCAATTCTTTGTTTCATTAGAAGATGATCTAATGAGAATGTTCGGTTCCGACAGAATCTCAAAACTGATGGACAGAATGGGATTGAAAGACGGAGAAGTTATTCAGCACTCCATGATTTCAAAATCTATTGAAAGAGCTCAAAAAAAGGTTGAAGAAAACAACTTCGGTATTCGTAAACGACTTCTTGAATATGACGATGTTATGAATTCGCAAAGAGAAGTTATTTATAAATTAAGACGACACGCACTGCACGGCGACCGTCTCAGCGTTGATCTTGCTAATATGCTTTATGATACATGTACAAGTGTTGCACACGATAATTACGGCTACGATTATGAAGATTTTAAAATGGAATTGTTCAGAATTCTTGCAGTTGAACCTCCGGTTACAGAAGAAGAATTCAAAGAACTAAAACCCGATGTTATTACAGAAAAAATATTTAATGTAGTTGTTGAAGATTATAAACGAAGAAAACAAAATATTGTTGAACAAGCATTTCCCGTTATCAAAAATGTTTATGAAACAATGTCCGGACAATACAAAAACATTGACGTACCTATTACCGACGGAAGAAATATTTATCACATTATTGTTAACCTTGAACGAGCATACAACTCTAACGGTAAAGATGTTGCAACAGAATTTGAAAAACAAATTGTTCTTTCTACAATTGATACTTCTTGGAAAGATCATCTTCGTGAAATGGATGATTTAAAACAATCTGTTCAAAATGCATCTTATGAACAAAAAGATCCTTTATTGATTTATAAATTTGAATCTTATGAATTATTTAAAGGTATGCTTGATAAAAACAATAAAACTGTTGTAAATGCACTTCTGAAAGCAAAACTTCATACTCAAGAAGCAGGAGATATTCGTCAAGGGCGTGTTCAAAAACTTGACATCAGTAAATACGACACCGAAAAAGAAGAATACAGCGGGCAGGCTTCGGCACAAGGTCAAGGTCAAGAAAAGAAAAAAGCTGAACCTGTAAGAGTAGGGAAAAAAATAGGAAGAAACGATTTGGTAAAAGTTCAATATAAAAACGGTAAAATTGTTGAAGGAAAATACAAAAAAGTTTTAGTTGATATTGAAAATGGTGATGCTGTTTTGATTGAGTAGATAAAAAAGATAAAATTTACAATGAAGAAAATAAGTTCAGGATTAACAATAAGTTTTGCAATCATCGGTGTAGTAACTGTGTTTATATTTGCAAAAAATTACTATACACTTGATAAAAAATATAAAGAGCTAAGAGACAGCACATATTCAGTTTATGCTTTGCCGTTACCGGACAGTATTACATTTGCAGGAGAATATGTACCTGTCGAAAACTTTGATGTGCGTGAAGCATTAGACAAAGAACTTCACAAGATAACGTATTGGCATTCAGAAACTTTCTTATATTTAAAAAGAGCTCATCGTTTTTTTCCGGTTATTGAGAAAATACTTGCAGAAAACGGTATTCATGATGATTTTAAATATCTTGCAGTTGCCGAAAGCGGTTTAACCGATGTCGTTTCTCCTGCCGGAGCTGCCGGATTTTGGCAATTCTTAAAAGCAACCGGCAAAAGTTACGGATTAGAAATAAATAAAGAAGTTGACGAAAGATACAATCTTGAAAAATCAACTGTTGCCGCTTGTAAATTTTTAAAAGATATTCACAGAAAATACAAAGATTGGGCAATGACTGCCGCAGCATACAATACCGGACCGGGAAATTTGAATAAACAAACAATAAGACAAAACAATAATAACTATTACGATTTATTATTAAATTCAGAAACTTCAAGGTATGTTTACAGAATAATTGCTTTTAAATTAATAATGAGCAATCCGCAAGATTACGGTTTCAAATTCAGAAAAAAAGATTTATATCCTCAGATTCCGACCTATAAAGTTAAACTTGACAGTGCAGTTACTGATTTTGCAGCTTACGCAAAGCATTTCGGAACAAACTATAAAATGCTTAAAATTTTTAACCCTTGGTTACGAGACAATTTTCTTACGAATAAATATAAAAAAACTTACACGATTATTTTACCCGAAGAAAATGCCAGAAATAAAGATTACTTTGAAAATATACAAGACAAAGACTCAATAATCAATACTGTAAATTATTAATATACACATATTTAATTCTCACTTTCTACTCTATCTGAATAAATGACCCATAAAGCTGCATTTGTAAATATAATAGGAAATCCCAATGTCGGGAAATCAACCCTAATGAATGAATTTGTCGGAGAAAAACTTTCGATTATTACTTCAAAATCACAAACGACACGCCATAATATTAAAGGCATAGTAAATACCGATGAATACCAGATAGTTTTTTCGGATACACCCGGAGTTTTAAAACCTCATTACAAGTTGCAAGAATCAATGCTTAAATTTTCTGAAACTGCATTGATTGATGCCGATATAATAATCTATGTTACTGATATTTATGAAAAAACAGACAAAAACCCCGAATTTCTTAAAAGAGTTAAAAGTGCGAAGGTTCCGGTTTTGTTGGTTTTAAATAAAATTGACTTATCAAGCCAAGAAGACATTGTTAAACATGTAAAAAAATGGCAAGATGAACTTCCGAATGCTGAAATATTTCCTACATCAGCACTTGAAAAATTTAATGTGAGGAATTTGTTTAACAGAATTATTGAATTAGCTCCCGAGTCTCCGCCTTTTTTTCCGAAAGACCAATTAACCGATAAAACAGAACGTTTTTTTGTTTCTGAAATAATAAGAGAAAAAATTTTAATAAGATATAAAAAGGAAATCCCCTACTCTGTTGAAGTTGAAGTTGAAGAATTTAAAGAAAGTGAGGATATTATCAGAATAAGAAGCATTATTTATGTTGAACGAAAATCGCAAAAAGGCATTATTATCGGTCATCAAGGAAAAGCAATAAAACATGTAGGTATTGATGCCAGAAAGGATATTGAAAAATTCTTTGAAAAACAAGTGTATCTTGAACTATATGTAAAAGTAGCTGATGATTGGCGTTCAAAATCAAGTGATTTAAAACGTTTCGGATATTGAATCAATTTATACCGGTTCTCTACCTTATTATCATCTTTTTCACAAATTGCTTATTGCCGACTTTTAACTTGACAAGATAGAAGCCTTTACTTAAATCACTTACATTAATTTGCTGTTTCTTAAAAACTTTTCCCGAATTTAATTCTTTTCCGTTTATATCGGCTACTTGATAAGAAATAATATCGTTAAATTCAGTATTAATTTGTATAAAATTTATTGCAGGATTAGGATAAATTTCAAAACTGTTTTCATCAAGTTCTTCAAATCCTACATTTTGGTTATATACAGCCAAACCTTTTATGCAAAAGTTTCCTGTTTGGTTAAAACTTGAAGGGTCATTATAGTTGTATAAATCTTTCCACTTACCTTTTTCATAATAATAACTTTCGGCAGGATTAGCAACAGAAGGAACAACGGTTTTTATTTTACTGCCGAGCAAAGCAGTAACATCAGAAGTTCTGTCATACGGTTGCCCGCCTTTTGATAAATATAAGAAAATATAAAAATCTTCGCCGTTATTAATCGTAACCGGAGTTTCCAAATCTACGGTATGAAAACCTCTGTGCATAATATTTCCCGACACAACTGAGCTTAAATTACTTAAAAGTGAGCCGTCAAAGTTCCTAAAAATCTTTATCTCGAAGTTTAGGTCAACAGAATCTGCAAAAAAACTTACTGATTTTAATATTATATTTTCTTTTGCATGAAAAGCATTAAAAGCAGAATCACTGTCTGCCTTCGTATCTCGCCAACCGTGATAATCATGATAATAAACCATCTCATATTGCAAAGGTTCAACATCAATAAACGAAACTGCTCCCATATCAGGTTCTTTACATGCCCATTTATCATAGTACGAAATCCAGAAATAACCGGAAAAACCCCAGCTTGTATCCCAACTATTTTTTGCCAGCCATGCACCATTTTGCCCGGCTGCCGGAACATTACGGTTATCATCCCAACCTATAACAGTTACCGAATGATTAGGCAATAAAGAACTTGTGTTCGGCTGATAATGATTGTAATCAGCATCAATAAAACTTCCGTCAAAGTGCATACAAGTTGCCATTGCACCATATTGCATTAATTTTGCTTTAATTGTATCAATTTTCGACAAATCTTCTTCGGCGGTGTACCACTCCACATTTCTAGGATAATAATAATGAAAACCGGCATCACTCCTAACAGGCGGATTATCGTATGATTGCCCGTCAACATCTCTTACAACGCCTTCCAATCTTGATAAATAAGCTGTTGAAATCCTGTAATCACCCCCCAAATGCACATCTAATCCTTGCGAATTTACACCTCCCAAATCGTCATTATTGTATTGGTTAAAACCGTTCCACCAATCTAAGTGATATTCTGCCAAATCAGGCTCTCCTGTTTCTCCGTTAGAAGTCCATATTCCCGTAATCATTAAATTACTTTCAATTGATGCCGTTGTTCCGAATGCCCAACCGGTTCCGCCTCCCTGCGATTTTACTGAAGTAACATAATTTGTACCGTTATAATTCCTTAAGTCAAAGGTAACCGGTAATTGAGAGTAAGATAAAAAACCGATTATTAATAAAAAAGAAGAAAATAAATATCTCATATTCAACATTTTTTTTAAAAAAGGATAAAAATACTTAATAAAATTTGCATTTAAAAAACATCTTGCCGGTATGCGTTACTTTATTATTGCATCATAAACAACCGTATGAATTTTTTGTCTTATTTTCAGCCTGTTAATTCTCCAATTTTTTGCACTGGGGTAAACTCTGTTCGAAAGAAATACATAAACAATATCATTAACGGGGTCAACCCAAATGCAGGTTCCGGTAAAGCCTGTATGTCCGTATGATTCCGGCGGTGCTCCTTTGCCTATGATACTTTTTTTACCGGGTTTATCAAATCCTAAACCTCTGTGACTGTCTTCCTGAAAACCGGTAAACTTTTGCACCGTTTTTTTTGAAATAAAACTCATTCCGCCGTACGAGCCGCCGTTTAACCACATTTGCCCTAATAAAGCTAAATCATAGGCATCTGAAAATAATCCTGCATTTCCGGAAACTCTTCCCAGCAAAGCAGCAGAAGGGTCGTGTACATTTCCTCGCAGAACTTGTTCTCTCCAATATTTATCATTTTCGGTAGGAACAATATTATATTTTGAGAAATATTTTGTGGGCTTATAACACATTGTATTTAAGCCCATAGGTTGATAAACATTATATCTTAAATATCTATCAATACCTCTTCGGTTTATGCTGTCAATTGCCTGTTGAAGCAATATCATATTGATATCTGCATATTGATATATTTTTCTGGAATAAACCCTTAAACGTTTTGTATCTCTCCAAAGTGTATCAAAATATCTGTTTTGAAGAAAAAAACTGTTTGCAATTTTTGTTTCTGAACTGTCTTTAATATATTTTCTTGTGAAGTACTTATCAAAAACTTCTTGCAAGCCTTTTTTAACATTAAATATTGTATCTGCGTTATTCTTTAAAGTGTCATTTTTAATTTTTTTGTAAAACCGTTGTTTAATTAGTTCAAGAGAATCATAATAATTCTTTTTATACAAAACATAGGGTAAAATAGGCAAAGTCGGCGTAATACCTGATTTATGCAAAAGCAAATCTCTTATTTTAACTTTAAAAATGTTATTCCCGGGTGTTGTTGTTACAATTAATGTATCAAAAGCAACAAACACAGAATCGTTAAGATGAATAGTATCTTGGTATCTTAATATCTTACGAAAGTCTTTAACATCTGCAAATTTAAGGGTGTCAATATTAAAAATTGTATCGGGCTTAATATTAGAATAGTCAATTTCGGTATCTCGGAAAAAACGCCCCAAATTATTGTTTAGTCGAAGTCTGCCGTTGTCATACAGCCTCATTGCCGCCAATGTTGTTGCTGCAATTTTTGTAATCGAAGCTAAATCATATAAATCAGTTTTTCTTACTCTTCTTTGTTTTGCGTAAGTATGATACCCGAAAGTTTTATCAAAAACTGCATTTCCGTTTTTAAAAACAACAACCTGGCAACCCGGAAAAGCTCCTCTTCTGATTCCGTCGTTTGCAATTGAATCAATTTTTGACAGAATTTTTGAATTTAAACCTTCTTCTTCCGGTAAAACACGGGAAACTCTTACTTTTTTTGCCTTAACAGATTTTCCGAAATAGAGAGAATCGTTAATATTCACAGGAAGTTGCCCTTGCATTGATATACCGCCGAATATTGCATCAGCAACATATTTTTGTTCAATTTCAGAATTTCCGTAAACTTGAATAACTGCATTAAAACTGTCTGCAAATTGTAAATTCTCAATATTTCCGAAGTTTATTAAGCTTATTGTTTTTGATGAATTATTTTCAAATATTGCATTTATAATATTAGTATCTGCCTTTATATTATTAAACAAAATTATTAAATCGGACTTCTTTTTATGCTTTTTTAATTTCGAAATAAAAGCATCATCTTCAGAATCGAAACTTGAAAAAGATGAAAGGGAGTATTCTGAAAATGTTTTTTTAAAAGATGTATAATTTTGTTCTCCTATATTTAACACCTTAAAATTTAATTTTCTCAAGTTCATAAAAGGCAATAAATTATTTTTTACGGAAGTAATTGTTTTTTTTAAAACATTTCTTAAAATTACTTGATTTTTAATATTCTTTGAAAAAGAAATTACAGAATCAGCTTCAATATGTATGTTTGAATCAACCCCTGTCCATGTTTTTGCCAATAATATTTTTCTTACTGTGTAATTAATATCTTCTTCTGTAATAAGTTCATCTTCCAGCAAATTAGAAATATTATTTATTATTTTTTCCGGTTTATCGGTAATAAAAAGTTCGGCACCGTTTTTTATTAAATTAAGAATTGATTCAGGTGTTAAGTCTGCATCTTTAATTTCAACTGCTGATAAACCTCCGAAGTTGTATTTTGTTTTAATATTATTTGTCAAACCGAATTCATTATTTTGTATATTGTTATAATTCGGTAAAATTGCGGATAAGCCGGATTTAAATATTTTGTTGTTTACCTCAAAATTTGTTGAGTCAAACATGAAAAAACTTTTTTCAGAAAGACATGAAATAATCTTTTTGTCTTTTAAGTTTTCATTATATGAAAGAAGTATGTTTAAATACTTTTTATTATAAGAACTGTCATTGCTTGAACTTCTAAATTCCGGAAGAATATTGAATGAGATATTAAGTTGTTTACTAAACTCTGCAAAAAAATCAACATAAATGTCTGTTATTGAGTCGTTTCTAATTGACAGTAAGGTTTGTATATCAGGGTAAGAATTGATATCAATAAATTCAGGAATTCCTGTTTCTGATTTGCAAATTGTGAGCAAATTGATTTTAGAAATCTTTTGAATATTGTTTTGGTATTTTACAAATTTATTTAATGAATCAGTATTAAATATTATACCTCCGGGCATAAATTTATACAAATCCGAAAACAAGCTGTCGCTGTTATTTTTAGAAATCTTACCTGCATCATATATTATCAATTGCCCTATTTTCTCCTCAACGGATAAATATTTTATAGTTGTGTCAGCCCAAGCGGATTCTACTGACAAAAAAGGAGTAGGATAAATTTGTTTTTCTTTATCTTTTTTCGGAAATAAAAAAATAATAATTACACCTGCTGTTACTAATATTCCTGCAAATATCAGATACTTTAATTTTAAATGTATTTTTCCTATAGTCATTTAATAATACTATTATGTTTTACAATGCTTTAAGTGAGCTCAGCTTATTATATTAACTGAACATTCGGAAGATTTTGCACTTTCCAAAATTAGAATTAAAACAATAATAACTCAGTTTTTCTGTTATTAATTTCTGAAATTTTTGATAAAGTTACTTTCCTCGAGGATGATAATCGTTTACGACCTGCTTTAAATATTCTCTGTTTAAATGAGTATAAATTTCGGTTGTAATTATTGACTCATGCCCCAACATTTCTTGTACGGCTCTTAAATCTGCACCTCCTTCAATTAAGTGTGTGGCAAAAGAATGCCTGAATGTATGCGGGCTTATATTTTTTTTAATTTCAGCAGCAATTGCTAAGTTTTTAACTATAGTAAAAATCATTACTCTTGTCAATTGTTTTCCTCTTCTGTTTAAGAATAAAATATCGGAAAAATCAGGATGTACTTCTAAGTTACTTCTGTAATGTTTTGAATAATATGAGATTTCTTCAACAGCTCTCTCTCCTATCGGAATTATTCTTTGTTTGTTTCCTTTGCCTTTGACAATAATAAAGCCTTCTTTAAAATGTAAATCTGAAATTTTAAGTCCGATTAATTCGCTTACACGAAGTCCGCAACTGTATAAAGTTTCAATAATCGCCTTGTTTCTGTGTCCTTCGGGTTTACTTAAATCAATTTTTGATTGCAGCAAATCAATTTCATATACAGATAAAACTTCGGGAAGTTTTCTTCCGATTTTAGGAGATTCCAGTAATTCAGCAGGATTTTCCGTAAGTAATTCTTCTTGAATTAAATAATGATAAAAAGCTTTTATTCCGGAGATTGTTCTTGCCAAAGATCTTGCACTAATAATTACTGTTTCAGCATCTTTGTTATTTTCACCTTGCAATTCATTTAAAAACTCATTTAAATCCGACAATTTAATATTTAAAGGACTTTTATTTGAATATTTTGCAAGTTTATTAATATCTCCGATATAAGCTTCAACAGTATTTTGCGACAATGATCTTTCTAACTTCATATAATACATAAAATCATTAATAATATTCTTCCATTCTGCAGTTATAACTCCCATACCTTGATGCCTATATCAAAAAAATATTTGCAAATTTCATTTACTTATATCATAAAACCGGCTCACTAAAATAAGCTTTTAAAGCTCAATATTTATCAAATATAAAAAAAATAGAAAATATATTTGGTTTCTTAAGTTATTTTCAATAATTTTATAACGCAGTTTGCAATTAATTATATTAAAAAAAATTAAAACATAAAACATTATATGTCATGAAAAAAGCTAAAAATGATGTAATTTTAGTCCCGACTGATTTTTCGGAAGTTTGCCAGAATGCTGTTGAACACGGAGCATCTATTGCTTCAATTATGAAGTACAGAGTAGTTTTACTTCACGTAATCAATAAGGATACTGATAAATATTTAGATGAAGAAAACTTGTCTGAGGATGTTATTACGGAAAAACTTGAAAGTATTGCAACTGAAGCATCAAAGAAATTTGATGTTCAAGTAGAGTTTCTTGTAAAATCAGGTGATTTATTTGATAATATTAAAGAATCTTCTGATAAAGTAGGTGCAAAATTAATTATTTTAGGTACTCACGGAAAAGTAGGATTCCAAAAAATAACAGGAAGTTATGTGCTGAAAGTAATAAGTATTACAAACACCCCTACTGTTATTGTTCAAAAACGACAATATGTTGAAGGTTATAAAAATATTGTATTCCCGATTACTGCTTCGACACAAGACAGGCAGAAAGTTACTTGGGCAATAAATATTGCAAAAATGTTTGAGGCAACTGTTCATATGATTCCTAAATTTGAATCGGGAAGGTTTTATAAAAACAGAATTATGAGCATTACGAAACAAATTAAAAATATTTTTGATGAATACGGCATTAAATATATTGATAAAGTTTCATCACCTACCGAAGGAAATTTTGCAAAACAAGTTGTTGACTATGCTGTTCAAAATGATGCAGAATTGATAATGACCTTAGTTAATAAAGATAAGAGTTTATTCTTCTCGTCTTGGGATGAAAAAATTATTTATAATACATCTCAGATACCTGTTATTTGCATTAATCCGATAGAAACTAAAACAACAAGTTGGGGTACTCCATAAATTAATATTTAAAAAGAACTTAAAAACTTATCTTGAAATTCAGGATAAGTTTTTTTTATTCAGTACCTACCGTAATTTCATACATTGAATTCTCATTTAGGTACTTTTCGGCTGTTTCCTTAATTATTTGAGGAGTAATTTTTTTAATTGTATCAAAATATTGATTATAGTAATTCAAATTGAAACCATAAAACAAAATTGATTTGAAAGCGTCTGATACAGAGAATGCTCCGTCAAAAGTGCTGTGAAAATTTCCTGTTAAATAATTTTTTACACGACTTAACTCTTCATCTGATACATAGCTTGTTCTTAATATTTTTAACTCTTTATATATTTCATCAATTGCTTTTCTGAATACTTCTTTTCCTGATTCTGCCGAAATACTGAAAAACCCGGCATCAAGCAGTGAATTTACTCCTGCATATATTCCGTACGTATAACCTTTGTCTTCTCTGATATTATTCATAAGTCTTGAACCGAAGTAACCGCCTAAAATAATTGATGTAATATTCAGATTAAAGAAATCAGGATGATTTCGGTTAATTATTTTTTTTCCTACTTTTATTGATGTTTGCATTGCACCGTCAACTGCAACAAATTTTTGCTTAGTTTCAGAAGGTTTAGTTTTAAAATTAAGCTTACTTTTTTTGATTTCCGTTAATTTATGTTTGCCGAATCTCTCATTCAACAAATTAACATGGTATTCTTCAACTTTTCCCGACATTATTATTTTCAAACTGTTTAACAGGTATTTTTCTTTATAAAATTTATTTAAGTTGTGTGAATTTATGTTATTGAAGTCTTTTTCGGTTATTTTCCTTCCGTACGGGTGGAAAGAACCGAAAATTGATTCTGAAAAAAGTTCTTGTGATAACACATCAGTTTTTTGTCTGCTGATTGAAAATTTTTGCAATCTGTTTTTTATATAAATATCAACTTCGTTTTCCGGAAAAATCGAGTTAAAAATTATGTCTTCAATAATATCTAATGTTTCTTCTAAATATTTATTGAGCGAGTATAATATTATTTGGGAAAAGTGATTGCCTATATTCAGTTCCAAATATGCACCGTAAAAGTCAAGAGTTTCAGCAATTTCAACAGAAGATTTGGTCTTTGTTCCTGCTTCAAGCAGTGCATTTACCGAATCTGCAATTAACGGATTGTTATTATGTATTGTGCCTGCATCAAATATGAAATCAATTTTTACTACATCTTGATTTCCGGCATTTACTATGTGAACAGGAATATTGTTTAATAATTTCCGGTTTTCAACATTTATTATTTCTAAACTTTCAGATGTTTTAAATTTAGGCTGTATTTTCCTGTTTATCATATATTTATGTCTGTTTTTTAATCCTAACTAACCTAAAATACTGTCTGAAACCCTGAATGCTTTTTTTATATATTTTATCTTTCTGATTTGCTTTAAAACATTATATAAAGTATCAGCATTTGATACCATCAAATCTATTGTTCCGTTAAATGTACTTTTTTCAGTTTTTATTGATAATGAAGTCATATTTATTTTATGCTCGTTTGATATAAGGTCAATAATTTCCGACAGTAAGCCTTTATTATCAACACCGTTAAACTTTATTGTTGTTCTGAACTGAATTTCTTGAATAAGGTTCCATGTAATTTTTGCGGTATTTTTTCCGTCGGATGCATTTAGCTTCTTTGCTTGCACGCAATCACTTCTGTGTATTATAAATTCATTATTTTTTTTTCTGTAAATAATTGAAGAGTCTCCGTCAACAGGTCTGCAACATTTAGCTAATGATATATTTACGAAATTTTTTAAAATAAAGTTCTCTTTAGCACTAAATTTAATTATATCAACTTTGTTTTGCTTATCATTTGTCCAAATTCCTGTTACTCTGCTGAACACTCCTCTGTTTGATTTAAGAAAACTTATAATTTCTTTTTCGGTAATTGTTTCATTCGCAACTCTGAAATAAAATTCTTTGTTGTCGGCACAATTAAATTTAATAATTAATTTATATAATTCTTTTTCGGTAACTTTAAATTTAGTTGAAATATTTTCATATATGTTTTCTCCTATATTTGTTGTTTTTCTTTTTTGCTTTTTTAAATAATGTCGTAATACATTTTTACTTTGCGGACAAGCTAACACGTTTAACCATTCATTTTGAGGTTCAATTGAATCAGAATATCGAATCTTAACCTGGTCGGCATTATTAAGTTTATAATTATGTCCTACAAGTTTTCCGTTTACTTCGGCACTTTGAAAATGAATACCGAAATCTGAATGAATTCTGAAAGCAAAATCTAAGGCTGTTGCATCTTTAGGCAGTTTTATTATTTTACCTTTCGGAGTTAGTGCATATATTTCCCTGTCCTGCGGCCTTATTAGCTCCATTACCTCTTCGTTGGAGAGATCTTTGTTTTCAATAATATCTTTTATTGAATTAACCCATCTGTATATATTTTCAATATGCGGATTTTCATAACCGGAGGCATATCCTACTTTTGCAACTTTATTCATACGTTCGGTCATAATCTGTACTTCGGCCCACCTTCCTTTATACATTATATCAGCAATTAATGCTTGAAATCCGTTCGATTTCGGATTTGTAATCCAATCTTTAAATGTAAATTGTCTTACAGGAAAAATATCAGTCAGGTATGAATAAACTGTATAGCATTGTTGTTTTTCAGAATAAGTTTTCATAGGTTCAATAATAACTCTTATGCTGTTAAAGTTATGAATCTCGTTAAAACTTATTTTTTTAAGCTTTGTTACCCTCCATGCTCTGTATAGTGAACGCTCTGTTATTTCAATTCTGAATTTGAATTTATTTTTCGGAAGATATTTTTTAAGTTTTTCGGTTATCTCGTTATAATATTTTTTTCTTTCGGGTCGCAGCTTTTTGGCTTTATTTTTTGTCTTATTATACTCAACAGGCTGCCGATACATAAAACTTAAATCTTCAATTTCTTTTTTTATCTCAAATAAGCCTAAAAGATGGGCTAATGGTGCATAAATATCGTAAGCCTCAGCAGTTTTTATCATTTGAGAATTTTCTCTGATTCCTGCAAAAGTTCTTAAATTGTGTAATCTGTCAGCTATTTTAACATAAGCAGTTCTTTTATCAATAGCCATATTATTGATAAACTTCTTGAAGGTTTCAACTTGTATTGTACTTTTAGGGTTAAAACCTTCTATAATTTTTGTTACACCGTCAACAATTACGGCAACATCATGTCCGAACTTATTTTCAATATCTTCTACTGTATATTTGCCGTTGCTGTCTTCAACAACATCATGCAATAAAGCTGCAACTGCAGTTGTTGTTCCGAAGCCCATTTCACCAGTTGTGATTTTTGCAACTGCAATAGGATGAGTGATATAAGGGAGTTCTAATCCTGTTTTTCTGGATTGTTCAATATGTGCATCATCTGCTAATTCAAATGCTTTTTTAATTTTGATTATTGATTCCTTTGATTGTATTTTGTCAGAAGATTTAATAAAATCATTAAATCGTTTAGTTACGATTGCTCTTTTTTCGTAATATGTAAGTTCTTTTGCCTCCATTGTTATTTACCAAAAACAAAAAACAGATTATGAAAATCTGTTTTCAAATTTACTTTTCAAAGATATAACAGTTTTTTTTATATTTAAAACAAATTTTGAAAGAAATATTTTAATTAACGATGATTACAAGTTGTATTCGTCAATATACCAAAGACACAAATCCTTTTTTTTGTATTCTTTTTCCGTAAGCATTTGTATAGCTTATAAAATATAAATATGATGCTCGTTCGGCAAGTTTTCCGCCGGGCAAGTATCCGTTCCAGCCTGAATCAGGGTTATTGCTTTGAAAGATTATATTTCCGAAATTATTGTAAACGGTTAGTTCATAGTCAGAAATAAAAGCAATTTTAGGTTTGAATACTCTATTTTCTTCAATATTGCTGTTAGGATTAAATGCATTCGCAATAAAAACTGTTTCTTCATATTCAACACAGCCGATATCAGATTTATTATAGAAATTATTTCTTTCGGTTGTAATGTAATAACAAAAAGTTCCGTCATCTGTATTATTAATAAATTGATTTTCAAATACAGTTTGAATATCATCAGTATAATTTAATTCCGGTGTTTTATCTATTTCTATAAATTCTGAGTCGGCATTTTCTCTTCTGAATATTATGAACTCATTGCCTGTATCATAATCCCATTTAATTTTGTTTACTTTATCAACTCCTTCTGACTTATTTACCTCTATTTTTATATTACTTATAATTTCTGTTTTACTTACTTCATCTCCGCAATAATCAATTGCCGATAAATAATAATAGTTCTTTTCGTTATTATAATTATCCGTGAAGTTTAAGTATTTTTTATTGGTGTGATAAACTCCTGAAACAGAGTCGTATAAATCCATATAATTATCTGATTTATAAAGTATATATCTTTTAACTTCTGAATTCGGATCTACATTAAAATAAAGACTTATATTATCATTTACAATTAGGGAATCAACTTTTAAATATTCAGGGTATTTAATGGTATTCGTAAAAACATTTGTGATATTTGAGAATGATTCGGCTCCGTCATTCCTTACTGCTTTAACATAATATTTATAATCAAACTCATATTCCGCCCCATTGTGTACAAATATTGTATCGTTATATGCCGTTGTTCCTATTTTTGTATATGTACCCGAATTTATTTTACAGTAAATTTCATAATTTTTAAAATTGCTTCCCCATGAAATATAATTATTCCATTTAAGAATATTTTGCTTATTACAGTAGTCAAATTCTGCTTGTAAAAAAATAGTTCTGTGAAATGCATCTATAGAGCTTCTGACAGTATCTCCCGCATCAATTCTGAATGCTATAATTCCGAAAGTTTCTTTTCGTATATTTGGTTCGGCAGGGCAATCAACACTATTATCTTCATATAAAAGTTGAAAAGAATCGTTAATTACTTTTATTGTGTGAAAGCTGTTCGGAGCATAATCAGGATTCGAGCAATTATATATATATCTTTTTATCGAATATCCGCTTACTAAATTCGGATTATTCATTAACCACGAAACTATAGGCTTACCCGTTACCTGATTTACAGTAACATAGTCAATAACAGGAGTTTCAACAGGTTGTGATGTTGAATTTTTGATATTAATAAATATCAATAATAATATAAGAAGATATGTTTGTTTCAGCTTTGTATATTTAATTAAAATAATTGTCAATTAAATATCTATTTAACAAAAAAAACTGTTTTTTAGTATTCGTAATAATAGAAAGTTATAATAAAGAGTCTATTAAACTATCTGTAATTCCTACGTTATCATCATCGTTATCATCATCTTCATAAGGGATTAACTCAAAGTTTACATCCAACATGTTTTCAAAATCTTGTCCGGCTTCTTCTAAATCTTCGTCATCTTCGGGATAAAACCATCTTACTTTTACATTATTCCCTTTTTCGGAAATTTCTTCAAGTCTCAACATAATCATCATTAGTATTTTTGAAGAAACAGTATTAAAGTATGTAAGTCTGAAATCAAAAACAGTTTCCTCAAGCGGGTTTTGCGAATAC
This sequence comes from Bacteroidales bacterium, assembly GCA_021648725.1. Lineage (NCBI taxonomy): Bacteria > Pseudomonadati > Bacteroidota > Bacteroidia > Bacteroidales > Bacteroidales bacterium. Next base: position 22,263 of record JAKISF010000021.1, read on the forward strand.
TCATCCAACCAGTTAAACACAGGATCGTAAAACTCAATAGCATCCTCCGGGCATGTTTTTCCGGAAATCTCGAATTTACCGGAATCTCTGTCAAGAATAATACCGGGTAAATATCCGTCCGGCTTATAACTCAATATTTTCATTTTTAATTATATTTAATAAAAAAAAACTGTTTTCTGCTTCCGGTGTTTTTTTAAATGGGATACAAAATTAAAAAAAAAAGAATAAACAAACAAAACGAACAGACAAGATTTTTTTATTTTTCAGTAAGATACAAACAAATTTAAAACTATAATTTTGTATATTTGCAAAAAGCAGAATAGTTATTTCGGCTATTATTTTTTATGGTAATTAAACATAAAACACAAGAACAAAGTATTAAGTCTGAATTTGAAAGTTTTTTAACGAGAAATAAACATCGTTTTAAAACTAAGGAGCAGACTGAGTTATTGCGAAAAGCTTTTAAATTTGTATATAAAGCTCACAAAAATATGGTGCGGTATTCCGGAGAACCATATATAAATCACCCCCTTAAAGTAGCAAAAATTGTATCGGAGGACATAGGTTTGGGGACAACATCTGCTGTTGCTGCATTATTACACGATGTTCCGAACAAAACAGAATATGACCTTGAAGACATTAAGCGATATTTCGGAGAAAAAATATATTCAATAGTAAGCAGCTTAACCAAAGTAAAAAAAACAGAATATTTTGAGAATCACGCACAAGCATCTGTATTAAGGCAAATTTTGCTTTCTATTTCTGACGATATTCGCGTTATTTTCATTAAAATTGCTGATAAGTTGCACAATGTCAGAACAATTGAACATTTAGCAAAAAAGAAAAGAACAAAAGTTGTTGATGATATTTTAAATATATATGCTCCTTTAGCTCACAGGTTGGGTTTGTACGATATTAAATCGGAAATGGAAGATATTTGCCTTAAAAACTCAAATCCGTATATTTATAATCAAATTAGTGAGAAACTTCAAAATTCGGAGCGAGAAAGAATTCAATTTATAAATAAGTTTATTTTACCCATTAAAGAAAAACTTGATTCCAATAATTTTAAATATGAAATATACGGCAGGTCAAAATCAAAATATTCTGTTTGGAAGAAAATGCAAACAAAAAAAGTTCCTTTAGAAGAAATTTACGATTTATTTGCCGTAAGAATTATTTTTAAACCAAAAAAAAAGGAAACAGAAAATTTTGAAGCATTACAGATAGGAACTTTAATAACTGATCTTTACAAAGAAAAAAAAGAACGAAAAAGAAACTGGTTAAAAATAGGTAAAGATACAGGCTACAGAGCATTGCATGTAACAGTTATGAGCAATGAAGGACGTTGGGTAGAAGTTCAAATACGCTCTGAAGACATGCATGAAGTTGCAGAACACGGACTGGCTGCACATTGGAAATATAAAGGTTTAAAAGAAAAAAAGACTGAATTTGATAATAAAGTTAAAGATATATTAGATTATTTGTCGGAGGATAATTCTACGGCATTAACTTTTATCGATAATCTTAAACTAAACTTATTTACATCAGAAATTTTTGTTTTTACACCGAGAGGTGATGTTATAAGCCTTCCGAAAGGTGCAAGTGTATTAGATTTTGCATTTAAGATACATACGGATATTGCAATAAGAAGTATTGCCGGAAAAGTAAACGGTAAATCACAATCGTTAAATTATATTCTGAAAAACGGAGACCAAGTTGAAATTTTAACAACAAAAAAAGAAAATATAAAAAAAGAATGGTTTGAATCAGTAATTACACAAAGAGCTAAATATCAATTAAGAAAATATTTTAAAAAAGATATAAAGAAGAACATAAAAACCGGAAAGAAAATGCTGGAATATATTCTGAAAGATATGGAAACTGCAAATATTGAAAAATGTATTGACAAAATAAGTACAAAATTATCGTATCGTAACAGAGAAAAATTATTTGAAAACATAGGAGAGCAAACAATTTCTGAAAAACAACTTAAAGAATTAATTAAGAAATATTGTTATAACGAAAAAAATACAAAATTCTGGAAAATTAAAATGCCTTTTTCGGGAGGTGACAAAGAAAAAACTAACAAGCAACTGCCTGATTCTTATAAAATTGCAAAATGCTGCAATCCTATTCCCGGAGATGAAATTATAGGTGTAAAAGACCCTAAGGGGAATAATATAATACACATACATAATAAAAATTGTTTAACGGCTCAAACCGAAATTGCTTTCGGCTCAATTGAAATTGCAACCTACTGGACATCATACAAAGCAATATCCGTTTTAAAAGAATTTAAAATTTCGGGAATTAACGAAATCGGATTAATTAATAAAATAACTTCTGTTATTTCAAAAAATTTATCGGTAAATATCAAATCAATTAATTTTGATACTTCTAAATCTAATTTTACTGCAGAAATAAAGTTATATACAAAACAAGAAGGTTACACCGAAACTTTAATAAAACAACTGAAAAAAATTTCTGCCGTAAAAAATATTGAAGTAGTAGGTTGATTTTTTGTTTTATTGCCATGAATACACGATTTTTTTCTTTGTTTTTTATTCGTGAATTAGTGGCTATTATTATTCTCCCAAAACTTTCGCAATTCTATCTTTTATCTTTTGTTTTGTTGCCACGAATGCACGAATTTTGTTTTTTGCTTTTTTATTCGTGAATTCGTGGCTATTATTATTCTCCCCAAACTTTTGCAATTTTATCTTTTATCTTTTGTTTTGTTGCCACGAATACACGAATGTTTTTTGCTTTGTATTCGTGAATTCGTGGCTAATATTATTCTCCCCAAACTTTTGCAATTCTATCTTTTATCTTTTGCTCAAAAATCTCAATCAATTGTTTGCTTGAATTGACCAACTCCTGCTCTTTTTCAATTTTGGCTACGATTTGTTTTTGAGTTTCGAGTGGGGGAAGGGGGATTTTGAATTGTTTAATTACTGTTGCAGATAGATTGCCTTGATTTCCTCCTCTTGAATCACTAATTTCTCGTAATTTTTCATAACTGCTTTGTAATATCGAAAACAAGTACCCAGAAGAAAGTCTTTCGGTTTTAATTATTAATGCAGCACATGCCTGATTTAGACTCGCATCAATACCTAACTTTGCAACTTTTCCTCTTGTTATTCCTTGACCATACATTGCCATAAGAATAGTTCCATTGGGAATAATACTTGCTGATGAGTTTTTCAATCCTAATTCTGTGATTTTTTCATCTGTATCTGCAATTATTTCATAATTAATTTCGCCTGTTTTAACCCAAGGAATATCACCATTCCAGTATTTTGATTCATTTCTGCTTGGTGTTCCTCCTGATTTCACTTTACAAATCTCCCCCAACTCCACCATTTCCCAATCGGGGTCAATATCAATTTGGGGTTTGTAGTTTTCCACTACCATTTTTGCACCGTCTATTATTTTTTGGTAGCCCTCTATTTCGGCTACTATCTCTTCTTGAACGGATAAGGGCGGTAGGGGGATTTTTAAAGTTCTAATTCTGGATAATGCAAGTTTGGGGACACCAACAGCGTGAGTTAAACTTTTTATTTGCTCTTGAACTTTATCAGAACTCAAAATATTAGATAAATATATATTTGATATAACACTGTAGTCGCGAATAACAAGTTTAGCAGCATTTTCAGTTAAATTAGCTCCATCTAAGTTGCTTGGTACTGTTCCTGTAAGACCAATTGTTCCTGCTATTGAGATAAACACATCTTCTGAACTTATTGTGTATCTTGAAATTCCTTTATGAATTGATTCAGAAATATATTTCAAATTTGACTGATTTATTGTTTTCTTTCCAAAATCAGCAACTCTTATATATGGATGTTTAGTTATACTTTCAGAATATTTACAACCTTTTGGTAACCGTTTGCCACCTTTAACTTCAACAATTTCACCCAATGCAATTAACTTATAATAGTGGCTAATTAACTTATTGTTTTTATACCTCTCCCCACTTAAATTAAACTCCCCATTTTCGGCAATCTTTGCTTTTTCAACGGCGTGGGCTATTTTATATTTAGCCACTAATTCACGAATAAATTCGTCTTCCGTTCGTGTATTCGTGGCTTCCTTATATTTCCCAAGCAGTTCAATAGCTTCGCCAAGCTGTCCGCCCTTAATTGCATTTCGTTGTGCTCCGAGGTTGTAACCGTCATTTTCAATTTTTACAAAAAGGATTTTATTGCTCTTTTTGGCAATGGCTTTATCCATTAGCAGAATGGAAGTTTTTACACCGGAATAAGGATTAAAAACACCTGCGGGCAAACTTACTACTGCGTACAGATAATTTTCAACCAACATTTTACGCAGCTCTTTGTAGGCTTTTCCGCTTTGGAAAATAATTCCTTCGGGAACAATTATACCTGCTCTTCCGTTTGGGTTTAGATGCTCGGCAATATAATCTACAAACAGCACTTCCGAACGGTTAGAAGTAACCGTAAACTTTTTATGCGGTCGTATTCCGCCTTTCGGACTCATAAACGGCGGATTGGCAAGAACTACATCAAAGTTTTCGTTCCAACGCTCTTCGCTTGTTAAGGTATCATATTCAAAAATATGTGGGTCAGAAAAACCGTGCAGATAAAGATTTACCAAACTGAGTCGCACCATATCGGGCGAAATATCGTAACCGATAAAGTTTTTAATCAGTTTTTTACGTTCGTCAGGTGTAAGCTGGTTATTGTTTTTTTCTTTAATTCTTTTAAAAGCAGAAATCAAAAAACCTGCTGTTCCGCAAGCCGGGTCAAGAATGGTATCCGTTTTGCCCGGGTCAACGGCTTTTACCAAAAAATCAATAATATGGCGTGGTGTTCTAAATTGTCCTGCATCGCCTTGGCTTCCCATTACCGAAAGTAAATATTCAAAAGCGTCTCCTAACTTTTCGCTGTGGGTATATTCAAATTCGCCTATGGTTTTCAGAAACAGTTTCAGCGTTTCGGGGTCACGATAAGGCAAATAAGCATTTTTAAAAATATTGCGGAAAAGCTGTGGAATATTCGGGTTTTTCTCCATGCTTTCAATGGATTCCGAATATAATTTTAGCATTTCGGTTGCTGTAACTTTTGCATCAAAAAGACTGTTCCAACTGTATTTGGCATAATCTCCCGAAAAGAATTTTGCTTCTCCGCCTAACTCAATGGATTCTTTATCCATATCGTCCATAAACTTATAAATCAAAGCTATGGTAATCTGTTCAATTTGCGATTTCGGGTCGGGAAGTTTCCCTACGAGAATATCCCTGCAATCGTCTATTCTCTTTTTGGTTGTATTATCTAACATAAATTTGTTTTTTTCTTATTGCCACGAATACACGAATTTTGTTTTTTTCTTTTTTATTCGTGAATTAGTGGCTATTATTATTCTTCCAAAACTCTTTCAATCCTGTTATGTTTGCCACGAATACACGAATTTTGTTTTTTTCTTTTTTATTCGTGAATTAGTGGCTATTATTATTCTTCCAAAACTCTTTCAATCCTGTTATGTTTGCCACGAATGCACGAATTTTGTTTTTGCTTCTTTATTCGTGTATTAGTGGCTATTACAATACAATTCTTTTATAATTTAATTTCAATTCTCCAAAATTTACAATTAAAGCAAGTTTATTGCCCGATACTTTCAGGTAGTTTAATGCCTGTGCTGTAAATTCATCAGCTATGCCTGCAACTCCTTTTATCTCTAAAATAATCTTGTCGAACACCACAAAATCAGCATAAAATTTGTGCGGCAAAATAACGCCTTTGTAGTTTACTTCATATTTTTTTTCTCTTTCGTATGGGATATCAGCTTTTTTAAACTCCAATTCAAGAGCATCTTTATAAACAATCTCCAAAAATCCCGCTCCTAAATTATTATAAACATCCATACATTTGCCTATTATCTGATAGCTTTCTTCTTTATAAATAATACTTGTCATAATACTTCTCTTTTATTTGCCGCGAATGCACTAATTTTGTTTTTGCTTTTTATTCGTGAATTCGCGGCTATTATTATTCTCCTAAAACTTTATCTATTATTTTTTATTTTATTGCTTGCCACGAATACACGAATGGTTATTAATTTTATTCGTGAATTTGCGGCTATTATTATTCTCCTAAAACTTTATCTATTATTTTTTATTTTATTGCTTGCCACGAATACACGAATGGTTATTAATTTTATTCGTGAATTAGTGGCTATTTTTATGCTGCAAACAGCTCTAAGTTAATATAATCTTCAATATATTCGGGAACTTTTTTTCTGTACTTTGGTGCAACTTTCTTAAATTCCGAAATCGGCAAAGTTGCATTGGTTTGTAATGCTTGAAAATCTTTTGCTTTTAAAATCTCTCGTATATCTTGGTCAACAACATAAGCTTTGAAAAAGTATTTTAATGCTCTTACATTTACATCTTCATCAGGCGGATAAATGGAAATGAATTTGTCAAATTCTTCTTCCAATAATTCGTCTTTTGATTTGAATTTCGGAATAATACCAAAAATCTTTTCTACCACTTCACGAATTGAAACTTTTCTGTCAATTTTAGCTGCTTTACGCAGTTTTTCTAAATTGAAATATTCTTCGGGTTTATCAAATATTTCGCTTTGAATATGACTAATTACATGCTCCCAATTGCCAAGTTCAACATTCTTTTTAATAATGTCGTCCATAACAATGCGGTCTTCAAACTTTTTGAACAGTTCACGGTCGATTCTCATTCCTTCATAACCGATTGCTTGTTCTTTGACCATTACCAATGGGTCGGGGCGTAAACTTGTGTATTTGTCAATATCAACACCGCCACCACCACCTTCACCGCCTTTGGTTCTTGGTTTAGGAAGTTTTAATTTCTCGTCATAATCAAATTTTTCTTCAAAATATTCGCAGTTGGCAAAGAAATCAAAGAGTTTGAAATACTCTTTTTCGTGTTGAATTATTTCATCTTCGCCCAATTCGTTTTTGTGCTTAAATTCAAAAGTGTGTTTTCTTGTTCCTCTGCCTTTTATCTGAACAAAATCGGCAGGACTGAAAATAGGTCTTGCCATGCAAAGATTTAATAAATCGGGGCAATCGTAACCTGTTGTCATCATACCTACTGTAACGCAAATTCTTGTTTTACTCGATTTGTAACCCTCTAACCAATTTGTTTTACCGTTCAGATTATTGTTGGTGAAATTGATAGTCATTTGTTGAGCATTATCAATTTGCGATGTTACTTGCACTGCAAAATCAGATTTGTATTTGCCCGGATAAAGTTCTTCTGCAAACTCGTTTAATATTTCGGTTAATTTTCTCGCATGATTTTGACTAACTGCAAAAAACAAAGTTTTACCAATTTCGTTTGTAATCGGGTCGTGCAAGGCATTTTCTAAAAATGTTTTACAGAAAACACGGTTTGTTTTTTCTGAGAAAAATTTCTTTTCAAAATCACGGGAAACAAAAGTTTCGGTCTCTTCACCTTCTTCTTTTGGAATAGCAACCGCATAACCTTCATCAGATAAAAGTTGAGTAGTTATTTCCGTTCTTGCATCAAGAACTTTCGGATTAATTAAAAATCCGTCTTTTACTCCGTCAATCAACGAATAACGATAAGTCGGGTCGCCACCTTCACAACCAAAAGTTGCATAAGTATCACGCAACATTCTGCGTTCTATTTCTCTTGGGTCATTCTCTTTTACTTTGTTGATGTCAACATTTTTCAAATAGTCTTTTGGTGTGGCTGTTAAACCTAATTTATAACCATGAAAATATTCAAAAACTGCTCTTGAATTTCCTGAAATTGACCTGTGAGATTCGTCTGAAATTATCAAATCAAAATCGGTAGGCGAAAACAGATAAAGATATTTATTGTCGAATGTCAAAGATTGAACAGTTGTAACAACAATGTCCGCTTTTCTCCAATCGCTTTTATGTTCTTTGTAAATAAATGTAGTGTAATCAGGTTTCAGATAATTTGTAAAAGCTTTCCATGCCTGGTCTTCCAATTCCAAACGGTCAACCAAAAACAAAACTCGTCTTGCATTTTCAGTTCGCAGAAAGAGACGAATTACCGCAGCAGAAGTCAGGGTTTTTCCTGTTCCTGTTGCCATTTCGTATAAAAATCTGTCTTTGCCATTTGTAACTGCTTCTTGTAATTTATGAATTGCAGTTTTTTGATAATGGCGTAAAAAACGAAGTCCGTTATCCCAAATAAAATCTTTGCTGTTTTCAATAGAACCGTTCCAAGCCGGTCTTTCTTTGTAATCGGGCATTTGAACGGTAACAATATAATCATCATCAACAATTTCGTTTGCTAATGCCTCTCTGTCAGGATTCCATTCTTTTATTGCTCCAATTTCGTTTGGCGAAGGAAATTTATAAATTGGTTTTGGATTTCCTTTTTCCAAATCCCATAAATAGTGAACAATTCCGTTTGATAAAATGATAAATTGAGCATTTACGGTTTTTGCATATTTTCTTGCTTGCTCTTTTGCTGCCAAAGGATGTAAATCTTCTCTCTTTGCTTCAAGAACACAAATCGGTTTGTTGTTGCTGTCAACCAGTAAAAAATCTAATGAACCTGATTTTACTTTTTCAAAATCATTTCCCCAAGCATCAACTTCCGTTTGAGTAATCTTTACATGATTCTCAAGCAATATATTTGCTTTCCCTTGCTCATTGTCAAAGAATCGCCAGCCTGCTTCTTCAAGCAGTTTATTAATCTTTATTCTTGCATGAGCTTCATTCTTCATATTTCAATTCTCATTATTAACGGTGCGTTGGCGTTTCATTTCAATATTTTTTTGTGGCAAATTTATCATTCTATGTTCGTTCTTTTAGCTTCTGACTAACGTCAAAATTAGTTGATGATTATCATCTGTTTATGTTTTTTTAATTTTTCTTATTAGTTCACTTAATTTTCTTTTTTATCCCTTTGTCAGCTAAAATATTCAACGGAATTTTTCGGTAGGGGGATTGCCCCTAACGTTTGGCTAAGCCCAGTAAGGTTTTAAAACTTAGAACTTTACTTTAAGCGAATAGCCAAATTTTTGATTTTACAATAATAATCATTTTAAAAGCAAAATCAAATATTTTGCGATGTTTACTTAATACAAACAGCTAAATTACAGAAAGTTACCCTTATTGGGTTTAGCTTTTGTTGCCAACCGTATCTTCTATACAGCAAGTTGATAATCATGGATTAATAGTCCTGCTGAAAGATTTAACCTTGTTGTCAAATTACGAATCATTTCAACAGTCAATTTACGCTTGCGATTCAATATTTCGGAAACTCGACTTTTCCCGCCAATCTCAGTTACCAAATCAACTTGTTTAAGTTGCATTTCTTCCATACGAATCTTAATTGCTTCAATTGGGTCAGGTGCTTCAATTGGATAATGTTTCTTTTCAAAGTCATCAATCAATAACCCCAGAATGTCAGCTTCGTCACTTTCCTGTGAGCCAATTGCTGCATCAAATATTACTTCAAGTCTTTTTAAAGCCTTTTGATAATCTGATTTAGTTTTTATCGGTTTTATTTTCATAATATTTCTTTTAAATTGTGTTTGCGTCAATTTTATCATATTCTAGATGTGTTCCTATAAACCGGATAAAAATCCATTGTTTTTCAAAATTCAATTTTACTACCAGTCTATATGAATTCCCTTTTATATTAAAAAAAATCCTGCTGTCCTTTAAAATACTTGCTTTTGCATAAGTTTGTTTTATGTCATTGGGTGTTTTCCAGTCCGAACTCATTGCTGTATCATACCATGTCTTTAAATATTGTTCTGTGTCAGAATGATTTTCCCAATATTCCCTCAATGTGCTTTTGGCAAATATTCTTTCCATTTCTTATTTTATTATATGGACAAAGGAAATACAAAATTCTCATTCTGGGAACTTTTTGATATTTTTATTTTTTTATGGCTGGCAACGTATGTATAAACCTAATCCAATCTTTTCCATTGTTTTTTATATGCTTTTTTAAAGTATTTAAAAAACTTATCTCCGGCAATATAACTTGCAATATTAGAATTTAGGTTTCCTCTCGAATTTTCTCCGAAATCATTTGTTGCCATGTCAGTTCCGAGAATTGTTTGCATATCTTTCGTATATTTGCTTTTAACTTTTCTTCTGCTTAGTTCTCTCAACAAATCTAATGCTTTGTTATACTCTTTATTATGATTATAAAAACCTACCGAATAAATTATAAAGTCGGTATAACTTGCTTGAATAAATTCAAATAACGGCTTATGTGCTATGCCATATTTGCTGATAACTTGAACTTTATGATAATTTTCAGCAGCAATATAATTCTCAATTGCCGATTTATAATTTCTTCTTTTTAAATAATCATTAACCGCAATAATCTTTTTCAAATAATTAACGGCAACTGAAATATAATCTTTTTTATCTCTTAACTCTCGTGTGTCAATTTCGCACTGTGCATAACTGTCTGAGTGAGAAAATGCTTGATTAATCTTATTATCTGCTTCAATATATTTTTTTGCTGAAATTAAATTTTGAACTTCATTTGCGTAAACATCATATGCTTGTTGTGCGTTAATACATTCTTGAGCAAAAATTTGTCCTTTTAAATCAGATAATTCTCTTTTAACAATAGTATTATTTCCTAAATTATATTTTGCAACCAAGCTTTTTGCTTTATTATATAATTTACGAGCTTTTGTTAAATTATTAACTCTAACTTTATTTTTTCCGGCATCAACAGTTTGAAGCACCATTTTTTTTGCAGCATCGGTAATGTATGTTCTTAATTTAGGATTTGAACGTAAGCCGAAACTTTTTTCTAAATTATCAGCTTCGTCAAATTTATTTAATGCTGTTTTATAATTTCCTGCATTTGAGAATTTTCTTCCGTCATCAATTAAAGTTGCATAAACAGACTGCTTAATATCTAAAAACAATCGGTCTTCTTTTGCATTTTGTTTTAAATTATATTTTTTCCTGAATGAAATTGCTTTGTCAATGTACCTTTCGGCTTCCGAATTATTTCCTGAACGAAACACATTTTCGGCTTGTTTTATAAAAGAATTATACATACCGGTTCTGGCTCTGAAGTACCCCTTTTCTAATTCATTTGTACAATTTATTTCTCTGTAACCGTTACAAACACGAGCAGCATTGTCAAATTCGTTAATTGCTTTTGAAAATTTTGATTGATAGTTGTATTTATTTCCGTTTTCAACATATTTGAAATATAAATTTGAAATTTTATCGGCTACGGCAGAATTATCAGAAATAAATGTTCTGTTATTTTGAGCAAAATCTAGTGCAACTCCTATTATTCTTTCTGCTTCTTTGTAATTATTATTTCTTAAATTAACATCAATTTCATTTAAAATTGCTTGATATTTTCCGTTTATAGCTCTTGAAAATTCAATATCCATATTTTGCCTGCAATGTACTTCGGGAAATTCTCTGCATATTTCTGCTGCTCTGTTTAATATTGCAATTGCATCGTTATATCTTCTGTCATTATTTAATTCTCCGGCATCTAAAAGAAAATCACTGTAAATACCTTTTGCAAGTTCTACAGTCTGTAATTTTGTTTCCGTATCAGGATTCATACTTCTGATTTCAAAAACCTTATCTACTGCTTTATCAACATAGCCGCTGTTGTAGTATAAACGAGCCAATTGATAATGAGAAGGAGCAAAATTCGGATTTATTTCTAATGATTTATTAAAAAAATAATCTGCTCTGTCAGGTTTACGTTGCGACAACATTTCAATTCCTCTTTCATAATAAATCCTGTCGAAATTATCAATTATATCATTACAAATATCTCTTAATGTTTCTGCCTTATCCTCAATTGCAATTAATTTATTTTTTATTCCGCTCGGGTCGTAAGTATCAATCGGTAAGTTTTTGTAAAAATTCTTTTGCTTTACATTTACGGTATATTCAATATAAGTATTTGCTTCATCCCTTAAAGTAAATAATTGATTCAAATCTTGCAAATGACTTAAATAGTCTTCACTTATATTCATTCCGTTTAACTTTCTGATTTTATTTCGTGCAACAATATTTTCATCATAATAATTGTCAACTAAATCTACGGTATTATTAAACAGTTGCATATTATCATACGAATACTTAAAAACTTTATCAATCAAATTAATACTGATGTTTACACTTTGTTCGGCTTCTGTTACTGTCATATTAACTAAAGAAATATAACTGTCAGAAATCGAAACATCATTAAAAGTATAAGTATTAATAATATTGCGACCGTTCAACCATTGCATTTTAAAAGACATTTTACTCGGAACCAAAGCATTGCTTATATCAAATTCTCGATACAAATTATCTCCTGACAATCTGATATCTGACATATTTACTATGAATTCAAGTTGATTTCCGGTTCTTAAAACTTGCCTTGACAATTTATATGAGAAGGTAAAACTTACGGCATTCCGAGGTTTGTTATAACTATTAGCTAATTTAGTGAAAATTTGATTTTTATATGTGTTTTCACCTTGTCCGTATCTAATCAGAAAAGATTGCGTTTCTGTCCTGTCAAAAATAATCTCACTTTGGGAAAAAGAATTTAAAATACCGAAAATTAGTAACAATGTTAAAAGTAGTATTTTCCTCATAATCAATAAATTTATACGTTTGAAAATGTTTTTTTATAAAACTGTTAAAAATCATTCAAAAACAGTTCCGTTTTTTATTATTTTATTGCAAATTTGCAAAAATTGATTTTATAACTATCATATTTAATAACATAATAAGATGAAAAAACATAATTTTTATGCAGGACCTTCAATATTGCCGCAAGAAGCAATTGATGAAACAATAAAAGCTTTACAAAACTTTGATGGCACAGGTCTTACTTTAGCATCGGTTTCTCACCGTTCAAAAGAATTTGATGCGGTTATGAATGATGCAGTTGCTTTATTCAAAGAACTGTTAGATATTCCGGAAGGATATTCAGTATTATTTTTGGGTGGGGGTGCAAGTTTACAATTTGCAATGATTCCTTTCAATTTAATGAGAAAGAAAGCAATGTATATTAATACCGGAACTTGGGCAACAAAAGCTGTCAAAGAAGCAAAAATGTTCGGTGAAGTTATTGAAATTAAAGGAGATGATTTCTTTTCGATTCCTAAAGGATATAATGTTCCTGATGATATTGATTATCTTCACATTACAACAAATAATACAATTTACGGAACTGAACTGCATGAAGATTTGAACGTTAATGTTCCTTTAGTTGCAGACATGTCTTCTGATATTTTCAGCAGAAAAATTAATATTTCAAAATATGCAATTATATACGGAGGAGCTCAAAAAAATCTTGCTCCTTCAGGTGTGGCTTTTGTTATAATTAAAAATGATATTTTGGGAAAAGTTGAACACAAAATCCCTACAATGTTAAATTATCAAACCCATATTGATAAAAATTCTATGTTTAATACTCCTCCTGTAATTCCTATTTTTACGGCACTTCAAACGATGAAGTGGGTTAAAGCAAACGGCGGAGTTGAAGGCATGAATAAAAGAAATACAGAAAAAGCAGATGCACTTTACAATGAAATAGAAAGAAATAAATTATTTAAAGGAACTGTTGCAAAAGAAGATCGTTCAATAATGAACATTTGTTTTGTAATGAATGATGAATATAAAAGTCTTGAAGCTGAATTTGCAGAATTTGCTGCTTCAAGAGGAATGACAGGCATTAAAGGACATCGTTCCGTAGGCGGTTTCAGAGCATCTGTTTATAATGCTTTATCAATTGAAAGCGTTAATGCTTTAATTGATGTTATGAAAGAATTTGAAGCAAATCATTAACCGATATAAAATAAAGATTATGAAAATAACAGTAGCAACAGAAAAGCCCTTTGCACCGGCAGCAGTTGAACTTATAAAAGAAGCAGCAGAAGATGCAGGATATGAATTTGAATTGTTAGAAAAATATGAAAGCAAAGATGACTTAATTAAAGCGGCTAAAAATACTGATGCACTAATTATCAGAAGCGACAAGGCAACAAAAGAAGTCATTGAAGCAACTGACAGATTAAAAATAATCATCAGAGCCGGTGCAGGTTATAACAATATAGATTTAGATGCGGCAATAAAAAAAGGAATTGTAGTTATGAATACTCCCGGGCAAAATTCAAATGCCGTTGCAGAACTTGCAGCAGGAATGATGGTATTAATGGCAAGAGGTAAATACAACGGACAATCAGGAACAGAATTATCGGGAAAAACACTGGGCATTCATGCATACGGAAATGTAGGAAAAAGAGTTGCAAAAATTGCAAAAGGTTTCGGTATGAATATTTCAGCTTTTGATGCATTTGTTAAAAAGGAGGATATTGAAAAAGACGGTATAAAAGCCTATGATTCAGCAGAAGAACTATATTCAAATTGTCAATATATTTCATTACATATTCCTGCAAATGAAGACACGAAAGAATCTGTTGACTACGAATTACTTTCTAAAATGCCTAAAAATGCAACACTTGTAAATACGGCAAGAAAAGAAGTTATACACGAAGATGATATGTTAAAATTAATGTCTGAAAGAAATGATTTTTCATATATTTCGGATATTGCACCAGATAAAAAAGACGAGTTTGAGAGCAAATTTGAAAGTCAAGTTTTCTTTACTCCAAAAAAAATGGGAGCACAAACAGTTGAAGCAAATTTAAATGCTGCTGCTGCATCTGCAAAACAAATCATTAACTTTTTTGAAAACGGAGATACTACTTTTCAAGTTAATAAATAATAAAAAAAATTAAATATGTCAATATTAAAACCGTTCAAAGGAATAAGACCTAAGCCTGAATTGGCAGAAAAAGTGGCATCAAGACCTTATGATGTACTTAATTCGCAAGAAGCAAAAAAAGAAGCGAAAGGAAATCCGTATTCATTTTATCACGTTATAAAACCTGAAATTGATTTGCCCGAAGATGTTGATATTCACTCAACACAAATTTATGAAAAGGCAAAAAGCAATTTCGAAAAGTTATTTACAAATGCTTTAATGCAAGATGATAAACCTGCATATTATATATATGCACAAACAATGTTCGGAAGAACACAATACGGACTTGTTGCGGGTGCTGCTGTTGAAGATTATGAAAATAACATTATAAAAAAGCATGAATTAACTCGTCCAGACAAGGAAGAAGACAGGATGAATCATGTAAGAACTGCAAATATTAATGCTGGTCCGGTTTTCTTTGCGTATAAAGACAATGCAAAAATTGATACAATAGTTGCCGGAAAAACAAAAGATACACCTGAATATGATTTCACAACGGAAGACAACATAAGACATCAAATGTGGGTTGTAAATGATACTGAAACAGTTGCAAAAATTGAAAAAACTTTTGCCGAAGAGGTTGAATACATTTATGTTGCTGACGGGCATCACAGAACTGCAGCAGCTGCACTGGTTGGAAAAGAAAGAAGAGAGCAAAATCCGAATCATACAGGAAATGAAGAATATAACTTCTTTTTATCTGTAAATTTTCCTGCAAGTCAATTAACAATTATTGATTACAACCGTGTTGTAAAAGACCTTAACGGATTAAGCAATGATGAGTTTATTGAAAAATTAAAAGCAAGTTTTGAAATTGAAAAAGTCGGAAGTGAAGAATACAAACCGACAAAACTTCATGAATTTTCAATGTATCTTGATAATAACTGGTACAAATTAACTGCAAAACCGGGAACTTTTAATGAGAGTGACCCTGTGGGAGTTTTAGATGTTACCATTTTAACAGAGCAAGTTCTTGCACCGCACCTTAATATAAAAGACCTTCGTCGTTCTGAACGAATTGAATTTGTCGGAGGAATCAGAGGTTTAGGAGAATTAAAGAAAAGAGTTGACTCAGGTGAAATGAAAGTTGCATTTGCATTGTTTCCTGTTTCGATGGAGCAACTCATGGATATTGCTGATAATGATATGATTATGCCGCCGAAAGTTACTTGGTTTGAGCCAAAACTCAGAAGCGGACTTATTATTCACAGTTTGGCAGACTAAATATTAGCTGCATAAAGTTTTTAAAAAAACTCCCTCAAAATTGGGAGTTTTTTTATAAGGCCTTATTTTTCTTAAATTGATTCAAATTAAAAACCATTCCTACATTAAAATGTAAGGCAGAAGTAAAAAATGAATAATTATAATAATTTGGTTTATTATCGTAAAAAGAAAACCCGGGACTAACTTCAAATTGAATTTTCTCGTTTCCTGTTCTGAAAAAATAATATGCAGAAAATGAATTGAAAAAACTCGTTTCTTCAATGCTTATGTCTTTCCAAACATCTATATAATCATAGTATTCACCGGCATCATTCCAAACTTCTGTATATGAATATTCTTTACTGATTCCCAAAACATGATAATTGTGATATCCGTATCTTAAAGACAAACCTTGTTCTCTATATTTTTTAGTTTGACCTCCTTTTTGATACTTAAAACCTGCCGTATATTGTAAAAAATATTGAACATATTCTGTTTGAAAATAACCGCTGAGATAATCATTTGTTTTTCCGTGTTGATAAGCCATATTTCCGGTACCTACACCGAATGATATATGATTTGCAAGTTGTTTATAATTTCCGAAATAGCCGAATGCTACCTCAAAATTATTAGGTGTTTTTTTTAAAAACATACTGTCATAATCTTGAATATAGTCAGCATTATCAAGAATATAGTTTCCTGATGCTGAGAACAGCACATGCTCGGTTAGTGCATAAGTAAAGCTTCCTCCTATTTCATTAAAATTTCCGTAAGCTGATAGTTTCGCTTCTCCTTCTTCGGTAATCAGAGGAATAGTTGCACCTGACGGAATATTGTAAGTATAACAACTTGCAGAGAGGGTTATTAAGAATAAAAAAGCTATATTTTTAATTGTTTTCATTTTCATTTAGTTTCTTAGTTCTTCTTATTCTTTATTTTCGGATAAAACGCCTAACTAATAATGTTGCACCACAATTTTTTTATTTTCAGACTCCCATTTTGATATTGTGTAAAACATTGTTTTGATTTTAAATTATAAGGCTGAAAAATCATTTCTTAAATAACCCAACCAAAATAGCTAAAAATAATCAAAAAACAGCCTTAAAATTCTTTCTGCTTTTTCTTAATAATTAGGCTTTAAAATATACCTTTTTGAAAAATAAATTAAGCTTATTACAATTGCCGCAATTAAAAGACCTATTCCTAAACCTAACATTATTGATGCAAGTACAGTTCCTTGAAAAATAAAATATGCAGTTATAATTAATGCGGCAAGCAAACAAAAAATTGCTCCGAATATAATTATGTTATATAAATTTCTGTTTCTGTTTTTAAAACTGCTTTTCATTTTATCTTTTTTAGATTTTCGTTTAGAAATTTTGCGTTTTATTTTATTTGCAATTTTCCTGTAAACTTTTTTTACTTTGTTCTTTATTTTAATAATTATTTTTTTTATAAAGCCTTTGTCTGTGGTCTTTTCTCCTCTCAGTTCACTTTTATTTATCTCAACATTAAATGTTTCCTTTATGTTTATTGTGGCTTCAGTCGCCTCGACATTCATTGGTAAAATAAATAAGAAAGCGATGAATAAAACGGGGATATATGACTTATAAGATATTTTTTTCATCTAACAAAGGTAATAAATCCACGAATATTAATAAAGCTATTTGTTAACTTTTAGCATTAAAGCCGAAAGTAAGCCCTGCTCTGATTCCGCTGTTTGAAGGAATTACATAAAGATTAACAGGATAATTCATTCGACCTGATTTAAATGATTTACCGAATGCGAAAACAAAGCCTGTATGAGTTGTAACATATCCTCTGCTGTCAAGGCGTCTTTCAGTAGGATTCGGATTTGTTTCGGGTCCTATCCAATCAGTTGATAAATGCCACTCTCCGTCATCAGTATAGTAACCTTTTGCTTTCTTTGTAAGACCTGCGGTAGGGCCTAAGGCAATTTCCCATCCCCTTATATTGTGTCTGAATCCCATTAAAACAGATAAGTTAGGCATAAACAAGCCTTGATCAACACCTGTTATTGTCGGCAAAAACTCAAATAATGCTTGAAAGTTTCCTGAATTAAGATATTGAACTTCAAACTGATAGCCGAACATAAATGATACAGGCAACATGTCATATCCGCCTTCATATCTAGGGTTTTGCATTATGTCGGCAATTTCACCTTGAAAATAAGTAAGTCCTAATCTGGGACCGGATAAATTTAGTTTATCTTTATCGGGGTTTATTAAAACATTTTCGTATTGCTCTTCATTTGTCAGGCTTTTAATTTGGTTCTTAAAATCATCCATGGGAAGCTCAAACATTTCATACATTGTAATTCTTATCATTGTTTGTATTTCTTTAGGGTATTTTAAAAACTCTTTTACTTGTGCTTTTTCAATATGTTCTGTTTTTACGTCAACTAATCTGAGCGATAAAATAATTTTATCTCCGTACATTTCAACACTTCCGCTCATCATTTTGTCTGTTTTTAGGAGTTTACCAATCTCTACCAAACAAATTTTTCCGTAACAATTTTCAATTTTTAAATTGTGTTTTTCCACAAGATATGAAACATCATATCTGTCCATAACTTCAAACTTATTAAGTTTTTCTATTTCCATCCTAACCAAATTTCCTAACTGGACGGGAGTATATTCAAGTCCTTGCGAATCCAAATTTAATACTGATAAACTTGGTTTTTGAGCAAATATATTCAGATTAAAAAAAATGAATAAACTTGCAATAACTGTTAATTTCATTTTTGTTTTCATAACTTCTTTTTTAATTATTTTAATACAAAGATATGACATGAGCAGATGGAAACAAAACGGATATTTGCAATACATTTATAAATATATGTTAAGAAATACAAAAAACAGGATATATTAACTCGTTTATCAGTATTATTTGCAATTTTTGCAAACCGGAAACTGGTATTTGCGATTTTTGCAAATATTAGTAATGCTTTTTCTTAATTATTAAGTATTTTTAACATAAAACCCGAAACTGCAGGTTTCGGGTTTTATATATTACTTTAAAATAAGTTATTTATCTTCTTTTTTTCTTTTGAAGTTCTTGTTGCTTTTGCATTTCACCAAGGCGTGTTTGCCACTTAGATTTCTTTTTAGGCTTTTTCTTTTGTGCATTTAATTGAGACAGTAGTGCTTTTTCATCAATCATTCTTCTTATAACAAGTGTCTGAATAATTGTAATAACATTTGATAAGAAATAATAATAACTTAAACCTGCCGAATAATTATTGAACCACAACAGCATCATAACCGGCATTAAGTAAAGCATAAATTTCATACCGGGCATTTGAGTATTACCGCCTGACATTTGATTTTTATTTAACAATTGACTGATTAACATTGCAACAGCCATTAATATAGTAAATAAACTGACATGATCACCGTACATCGGAATGCTGAATCCGTCCGGGAATGTCCAAATTGAATCATAAGATGATAAATCTGTTGCCCAAAGGAAACTTTTTTGACGAAGTTCAATAGATGCCGGAAAAAACCGGAACATCGCAATTAATATAGGCATTTGCAACAGCATGGGCAAACAGCCGCCCATGGGGTTAACACCAACCTTTTTGTATAGTGCCATGGTTGCTTGTTGGCGTTCCATTGTTTTTTCTTTCGGAATTTTTTTATTTATTTCATCAATTTGCGGTTTTAAAACACGCATTTTTGCAGATGATTTAAAAGATTTAAAAGTTAAAGGAAATAAAGCCAATTTAATTATTAAAGTCATAATTAAAATGATTAATCCCATATTTGATCCGAAAATTGAACCTAAGAAATTGAATAAGGGAATTACAATAATTTGATTTACCCATCTGAAAACAGACCAACCAAGCGGTATCATCCTCTTTAAATCTAAATTATCTTCACCTCTTACAGAAATTTTTCTTAGTATATCATAGTCATTCGGTCCCATATAATATGAAAATTCATATTTTTGGTCGTTAGATTTATCAAATTCTAAATAAATATTGCTTTCAAAATCTTTTATATATTTCTCTTGTAACTCATCTTTCTTATATTTAATTTTAGCCTCACTAAAACTGTCATGTGCAATTAAAATAGTTGAAAAAAAGTGATCTTTATATGCAATCCACTTAACTTTTGTGTCTAATATTTCTTCATCGTCATCAGACATACCTGTCATATATGTTACTTTATCATTCAATTGCTTGTAATAAATTGTAGTATTTTGATTTTCCCATTTAGCACCGTGCTCTTGTCTTCTGGATTTTGCTTTCCATAAAATATCAATATAACTTGAATTTGATGCTAATTCAGCTTCTAACCCGTAAAATCTGACATCAAATTTCAGGATATAAGATTCGGGTTCTAATGTGTATAAATATTCAATATACTTTCCTTGTCCGGCATTAATTCTTAAAGAAACTGATTGTTTTGAAGAACTTGCATCTATTAAAGTATCTCCGTTCATATTTTCAAAATATAAGCCTGATGTATTTATACGAATATTCTTACCGGAAAAGCTTAAATCAAATTGATTTTCATTATTATCAAACAGAATTAAAGGTAGGCTGTCGTATGTTTGGAAGTTCTTTAATTGAGCAAAATACGGATATGCACCTTTTGTTGTAAATTTTATTTTGATTAATTGGTTTTCAAGTGTTATAAACTCTTCTTTTCCGTTAACCGAATTTGCAAATACACCGTAATCCTTTTCTAAGTTTATATTTTTTACAGAATCTACAACTGATGTGTCAACTATATTCTGAGTTTCTTTAATTTTTGCATTTTCAATTGAGTCCTGAATTCGTTTAATTGAATCAAAACGAAGTTGCTCTGCCCGGGCTCTGCTAATTGAATCTTGTCTTTGCTGCATTGCTGCTTTTTCTTCTTTTGACGGGGCAGTGTATATTCCGTAACCGATCAGCAATGCAAAAATTAATATAATTCCGATAATTTGATTTTTATCCATTTTTTCTTTCTTATTTTTTTTAAATAATTAAACTATTTTGTTTTACAGGCTTTTAGAAATGAAATAAAAACCGGATGCGGATTTATTACCGTACTTTTATATTCAGGATGAAATTGAACACCGGTAAACCATTTATGTTTTTCCAGCTCTATAATTTCAACTAATTCTGATTCAGGATTTAATCCTGTTGCTTTCATTCCGTTGCTTTCAAAATCCTCTAAATATTTATTATTAAATTCGTATCTGTGACGATGACGTTCAGAGATATTTGCTTTTTTGTATTCATTAAAAAGTTTTGAATTTTCACTAAGTTTACAATTATATGCACCAAGTCGCATTGTGCCTCCTAAATCAATAATGTTTTTTTGTTGTTGCATTAAGTCAATAACAGGATAAGGGGTATTTTGATACATTTCTGTTGAATGTGCTTCTTTCAGATTAAGTACATTGCGTGCAAATTCAATTACTGCACATTGCATTCCGAGACAAATACCGAGAAAAGGCACATTATTTTCTCTTACAAATTTTATTGCATTTATTTTTCCTTCAATTCCTCTGTGTCCGAAACCGGGTGCGACAATAATTCCGTCAAATTCTTTTAATAACTCATCTGCATTTTCATTATTAATTTTCTCTGAATGCAATAATGTTATTTTCGGCTTGCAATCAATTCTTGCACCTGCATGAATTAAAGATTCGTTTATTGATTTATATGCATCGGGTAATTCTACATATTTACCGACTAATGCAATTTTAATTGTGCATTCGGCATTCTTAATTCTGTCAACAACTGATTTCCACTGCTTTAATTCAGGTGTTCCCTTAACAGGCAAATGAAATTTTCTTAAAACGGCTTCATCTAACTTCTCGTTTTGCATTAAAAGAGGAACTTCATAAATTGTTGATGCATCTATTGATTCGATAACGGAACTTAAACTGACATTACAAAATTTTGCAACTTTTTCTCTGATGTCAATTGTAAGTGGTTTTTCTGTTCTGAGAACTAAAATATCGGGTTGTACACCGTTTTCCAATAACATTTTTACCGAATGTTGCGTAGGTTTAGTTTTTAGTTCTTTGGAGGTTGATAAATAAGGTACTAGAGTAAGGTGTACTACAATGATTTGCCCTTCCAAATCCCATTTTAATTGCCTTATTGCTTCAATATAAGGAAAGGATTCAATATCTCCGACTGTTCCTCCAATTTCTGTGATAACAAAGTCATAATCTTCTTTTCCGAGAAGTTTGATTCTTCGTTTTATTTCGTCGGTAATATGCGGTATAACTTGTACGGTTTTCCCGAGATAATCTCCGCGTCTTTCTTTATCAATAACTGTTTGATAAATTCGACCTGTTGTAACATTGTTAGCTTGTGTTGTTCTTACATCGGTAAAACGCTCATAATGACCTAAATCCAAGTCTGTTTCGGCTCCGTCGTCAGTTACGAAACATTCTCCGTGTTCATAGGGGTTTAAAGTTCCGGGATCAATATTAATATAGGGGTCTAACTTTTGAATAGCAACTTTAAAACCTCTGCCCAAAAGTAATTTTGCTAAAGAAGATGAAATAATGCCTTTCCCCAGAGAAGAAGTAACGCCTCCCGTAATAAATATATATTTTGTTTCTTTCAAGGTTTAAATTGAGTTTACTATTTTATTCGTCACTTATATTTTCTAATTCTTCAATATTCTTTTTCATCATTGAAACTTTATCTTTTGCGGTTTCAATTTTATCATGAATATTTTTTATCAACGAATCTGACTCTTTTGAGCCACTGAAAAACCCAATATTATTTTCCCATATTCTGATATCATCATTTAACTTATCGATTTGATTTTGAAGTCTTGATATTTCTTTGTAAGCTAATCTGTCTGAACCGGGCGATTTTTTAATAATTTCAAGATTTTCGTTAAATTTAAGTTCACGTTGTTTTTCTTTGCTTATATTTAACTTCCCTAATTGAGTGTCAATAGCATTATGATACTGTTTATAAATTTCATCTTTACTGTCGAAAGGGACATATCCAATTTCCAAAAATCTGTTTTGGAATTCTTTTAAACTTTTCAAGTCTTCAATTTGATTATCTGAAAAATTGAATTCTTCAATTTCTTTTATTATTTCTTTCTTAAGAAATAAATTTTCTTTTTCGTTTGCTTTTTTACTTTTAAAATATTCTTTTTTTCTGTCAAAAAAGTTATTGCAAGCTTTTCTGAATCTTGTCCATATTTCATCAGAATATTTTTTAGGAACGGGTCCTATTGTTTTCCAGTCGTTTTGAATTTGCTTATATATTTCGGAAGTATTGTTCCATTCATTACTGTCTTGGAGGCTTTCAGCCTGCACACATAAATCTAATTTTTTCTGGTAATTATCATCTTTATGTTTTTCGCTCTCACTATAAAATTCTCTTATGCGAACAAAGAATTTATCGCAGGCAGTTTTAAATTGCTTATAAATTTCATTATTATGTTCTTTCGGAACATATCCTATTTTTTTCCAAAGTTTTTGAAGTTCAACTACCTGGTTGGAAGCATCTTTCCATTCTTTATGATTTGTATATTCTCCTATTGCATATTCATCAGCTTTGCTGACTAAGAATTGCTTTGATTCAAGATTTTTCTCTTGTTGAACTTTTATTTCCTCAATATATTCCGAAAATTTTTCATTTATTTTTATTGTTGCAGCTTGAAACCTGCTCCAAATATCTTCTCGGTTTTCATTAGAAACAGATCCTGTTTCTTTCCATTTTTTATGTAGATTTTGTAATTCTTTTTTTGCTTTTGAATAGTTTGACTCTAAAAGAAGTTCTTCTGCTTGTTCACATAATTTAATTTTTGCATCAAAATTCTTTTTAAAATCGAGTTCTCTAAGCTCTTTATTAACTTCTAAATAATCATAGAATTTTTGAACATTTTTATTATACTCGTCAAATAATACTTTTACATCATTTTTAGGCACCAAACCTATAGCATTCCATTTTTTTTGTAATTCTCTGAAATGATTAAATGTTTTATTAAATGTTTCGGGTTTGTTTATAAGTTCCTCAATTTCTTTTATAACTTTATATTTTAACTCAAGATTATTCTTTTTTTCATCATTTAATTTTCTTTCCCAGGTTTCCTGTTTATCAATAAACTTTTGGAATAAATCTTTAAATTCATTTTCTTTTTCATCTTTAACTGATTCATAGTCATCTGCATTTCCTCCGTCCTCAATAAATTTATCTTTTCTTTCTTGATCTTCTTTTTTTATTAAGTTATAAAAATTATCTCTTAAACTCTTTGCTTTTTTGTTATATTTTGTGGTATCATCATTTAACAGCAGTTCTTTAAAAACAACAATTATTTCTTCTTTTGATTTAGAAGAATAGTCGAATACTTCTTCTTCCGGAATGTCTTGTTCTTTAGTATCTTCTTGCTGTATTACCGCTTCCTTAGTTTCTGAAATATTTTCAGTATTTTTTTCCGAATTTTCATTTTTTTCAGGTTCAGCAGCTTTTTTTTCTGATTCAGAGTTAACTTCCTTGTTTAAGTTATCATCAGCATTTTTTTTATTCTGTTTTTCTTTTATTTTTTGTAATATTTTATCAGCACTGCTAAGTTCTTTTTTTTCATTAACAGTATCTTGCAAGTTTTCAGTATTTTCGGTATTTTTTTCAGACATGGGTTCTTATTTATTAAATTAAAAAGTGATAGAACATAAATTAATACAGACCGCAAATTTAATATATTATGTCAAAATCATCAAAAAAAAGGTTAAAGTTATACATAAATATAAAATAACTATTTAAAAAAACAAATACACATAATAAAAGATGAGATTATCTTTTATTATTTATATTTGCAAAAAAAAGACGTGAGCGATAATAATAAAAAAAGAAAACTATTTAAATTTCCGTGGCAATACAAAGAAGGGTTTGTAATTTCATTATTATTAATAATACTCGGATCGATTTTAGGCTTAATTACAAAAGAGCCGATAAATTTTCCGGGATTCCCGACAAATTTATCCTTTGTAATAACATACACATTATTATTAACAGCTATATATAAATTTGAAAGAAATAATAAAGTTGTACAATGGCTTTCCGGAATTCCTGCTGCTGTAAGTTCGATTATACTATTTACTGCTCTTTCCTTAATTCTCGGCATTGTTCCGCAAGTAAATACAGGGGTTGTTTTAAAAGATGATATATTCTTTTCGTTAGGCTTAAAACATATGGCAACAAGTTGGCTGTTGGTATTCGGATATTTCTTTTTTATGACTTCTTTAGGTTTTGCTACGGTAAAAATGTTTATGCCTTTTAAAAAGAAAAAATTAGGAATACTATTCAGCCACTTAGGGTTATACATTATCATTATTGCAGGAATTGCCGGGAGCGGAGATGCAATGAGAACTTATTTTTCTCTTGAAAAAGATGCGATTCCTACAAATATTGTCAGGGACTTTTATTCTGATAAAATGTATAAAACTCCTTTTAAATTGAAATTACGAGAATTTAATATTATTGAGTATAATCCTAAGATTGTTCTTGTTAAATCAAAAAATGACAGTTTAATTTTTCCTGATAATAATAAACATTTTATTGCTGGAGATTCATTAACGGGAGAATTTCAGGAATGGAAAATTAAAGTTGTTAAATATTTAAAATCATCATATCCTACTGACAGTTTATATTCAAATTTCACTGAAGCAAATTATATCGGTTCTCTGCCTTCTGCATTAGTTGAAATATATAATAAAAATAATGAATTAATAAACAAAGATTGGATTACTGCCGGAAATTTTGTTTGGTACAGAAAAAACATTGCTGTTAATGACAACTATTATTTTGCAATGTTAAAGCCCGAACCGAAAGAATTCAGTTCTGCTGTAACTGCTTTTTTGCCTGACGGAACTTCAGAAAATTTCATAATAAAAGTTAACAAACCTAAAACAATTATGGGCTGGAAAATATATCAAACAGGTTATGATACAACCAGAGGAAAATGGTCTAATCAAAGTATTTTAGAAGCAGGAAAAGATCCTTGGTTACCGGTTGTATATTCCGGAATATTTTTGCTGATAATCGGAGCATTTTATTTGTTTTGGTTAGGCGGTACAACAATTAAAAATGAAGATGAAATAACTAATAAAAATTAAGAAAATGAACTGGATAGATTTCCCGTATATTGCATATACAGCTGTTATGCTTTTAACTTTTTCATTTACTGTTTTTTTCTTTCCGGTTAAAAAGAAAATTAAGTATTTATTGGCAAATATTTTATCAATTACAGCAATTCTGCTGTTTGCTTATTTTATAACTTCGTTATGGGTAAGTCTTGAAAGACCTCCGTTACGAACCCTAGGAGAAACACGCCTTTGGTATGCAGTATTTTTGCCGATTTTAGGTTTAATAACTTTTAATCGTTGGAAGTATTTTTGGTTTTTGGCATACAGTAATCTTTTAGCTGTTGTATTTATTTTGATAAATTTATCGCATCCCGAAACTTATAACAAAACTTTAATGCCAGCCTTACAAAGCCCTTGGTTTGTGCCTCATGTTATTGTTTATATACTTTCTTATGCAGTATTAAGTGTTTCATGGTTGGTAGCAATAAAAGGTTTAACAATATCAAATTCTAAATTAAAGGGTTTTGCAAAAAATGTTTCGATTCTTTTAAGCCCGTTTTATTTTTTAATACAGCTTTTCTCAGAAGATGAAGACGAAAGCAGCGAAAAAGTTCTGAAAATGGCAGACAATATTGTATTTATCGGTTTTGCATTTCTGACTCTCGGCATATTATTCGGAGCTTTGTGGGCAAAAGAAGCTTGGGGTAATTATTGGACTTGGGATCCGAAAGAAACATGGGCATTATTAACTTTTTTAGTTTACCTTATTTATATTCATATAAGAACACACCACAAAGACAGAACAAAAATGCACTTACGGGTTTTAAGTATTTCTTTTATTTTTCTACTGGCAGCTTGGTTTGGTGTAAATTATATGCCGTCTGCAAAAAACAGTGTTCATACATATTCGCAACAAGAGTAGTTTAATTGTAATTTCTTATTACTTCTTTACGTTTTTCGTATTTTAAATCTTTAAGAACCGAAGATTTAATATTTATACGGAATGTATAACTTTTCCATGATCCGAAAGGAATAACATTAAAGCTCATTTCCCAACAGTGCAAATCTCTGTACACCGATAAATTTGCCGAAATAAACTTTTTTGCCGAAAAGTCATATCGTGAACTTGCAGTTATTTTCCAGTTATTTGTTAAAGAAAAGCTACCGTTTAAAGATGCAGTTTGCGTAGTTTTAGGAATAAATGATTGAGTGGCGGCATCAAAAACTGTTTTATTGAATACAAAATCATAATTTATGCTTAAATTCCAAGGAATATTAAAATCTGTGTACGGGATATCCGGATTTAAATAATAAAAAGAATTGCCGAGAAACCCGGAAGTCTTTGAAGCAGATTTATTTTTTTTCTTATTAGTTCTTAATGAACCGGAAACTGAAAAGCTCGCATTCTGAAACCTTGCAATTCTCTTATTTTCAACCAGTTCAAAAACATTTATTTTTTTTCCTACAGAGTCAACAGCATAAGGTTCAAAACTTGCGGCAAATCTTGCAGAAAAATTACCGAATAATTTTGTGTTACCGGCTATTCTTATCGGTGCCATATTTAAAGAATCTACGGCTAAATTATAAGATGTATTTACTGACAGATTATCTAAAAGCTTAATTTTTGTTGCTTCTTCAATAGTATCGTTTTTATTTTTCAACTTCATTTCAAAGTTATTCCCTATACTTAAACCTATTGCACCTCGTCTTCCGGTAGGAGGTGTTCCGTAAATAAACCCGGCTGTATGTGAATAGTACGGAGATATGCTGTCTAAACTGTTATAACCGTAAAAACCCCAAAATTCTCGACTGAAATCAGGATTATAATTAAATGAAATTGCGGGAGACATTACATGTCTTATTGCTTGTACTCGACCTTTATTAATATTTAAAGTTCCGTATAGTTTGGTTGAAAAAGGAACAGAAATACTAAAATTAAAAGGATGAGAAATTTTATTAATTGTATCTTGTGTTGCTTCTTGGATAATTTCATTATTATTGACAACAAATACATTTCTTTCGTTTAAATATTTTGCATATAAACGTCCGGTATAGCTTATTGACGGAGCAACATTAATAAATTCGAACAAACTAAAAGATGTACTGACAGGAACAGAATATTGCAAACCGTTTTGCATCCTATTTAATGTTTGGCGAGTAAAAAGTAAAGTATCAACCGTATTTACAGTATTTTTTGCATTAATATTAAGTGAATATCCTATTTTTTGATACCATTTTGAACTTCCTGTTCCTAAATTCTTAAAAGGAAACTGTTTTTTTACATTAAAAGAAAATGTCGGAAGGTTTAAATTTGTCATCTGTGTTTTTGTGTTTTGACTAAACCCCAGCTTTGCAGAAAAGTTAAAAACACTTCCGGGTTTAGACCACATATAAGAAATATTTGACGATTTCTGAGTATTTGCATTTTCAGAAATGTTCTTTGCATTCAAATCATTATGTCCAGACATTCCAAAGTCTAAATTGGTTGAGAAAGTACTGTTAGGATTTGCTTTTGTATCTTGTCTGTATGAGCTTTTTACCCAAAAAGTATTTCTTACAACAGAATTAGGCAATTCTTTTTCTCCGGTTCTGTGTTTACTGTAAACAAAATTTAATTTTCCCGAAAACTTATAAAGCACTTTAAAATCAGAATTCAAAGTTAAACCCCAACTTCCTTTTGAATAAACTTCACCGGTTAAAGAAGCATTTACTTTTTCGTTAATTGCCATAAAATACCCTCCGTTTCTTAAATAAAACCCCCTGGCTACATCTTCTCCGTATTCGGGAATAATTAATCCGGAAGAATTCTGTTTCTGGTTAGGCAATAAACCGAAAGGTAAACCGATAGGCAGAGGAATATCTGCAATTACAAAATTCATCGGTCCTGAAATTACATGCTTATCAGGAATTTTTTTTGCTTTGCTTAGCCTGATATAATAATGCGGATGATCTAAATCACAAGTCGTAAACTTTCCGTTTTTTATATGAAACTCTTTATTAGATTGCATCTTACCTCTGTCAGCATGTAGGTGAAAACCCTGCTCTTGATCCATCTTTGTATCAATAACCAAAGCTCTTTTACTTTTAAAGTTATATTTAATACTTTTTACGGTAAATGATTCCTTATCTTGTGTTAATATAGGCTTTGTTGTGCCTGAACTGTCTTCAACCATTTTTGCATACAAATAACTTTCATCTGTACTTATTTCAACATAGGCAGATTTTAAATTCATGTCGGTTGCGGATAAATCACCTATCCCGTATAAATACATTTTTTCTGCTGCTAAATCAAACAATATTGAGTCTGCACTTGTATAATCAATAACTTGGTCAATTGCATCCGAAGAAATTGTTTTAGTCTTTACAGAATCAACAGAAATACTGTCAGCAGTGATACTATTTGTTTGAATACCTGACAAGATAATTGAATCTTTTAATATAATATTCTTCTCAACCGAAATTGAATCTTCTTGAGACAAAACTATTTTCACAGAAAATAAAATTAACGACAGCAGTAAATACTTTGTATAAAAAAATCTATTTTTAATAATTAATATATTAATTTTGTTGAAATTCAAAAGAGTTAATTTTCATTGCAAAATTATAATAATAAAGATAACTATTAAAACTCGTTTATATTAATATTTGTTAAAACTGCAATATTAAAAATGATAAAACTTTTTAAAATAATATTTGTTGCTGTAAGCACGCTTTTTTTTAACACAACTTTTGCTCAAGATAAAACAGATAATGTTGATATAATAGTTATTGATGCAGGACACGGAGGAAAAGATCCCGGAGCAATCGGAAAAAAAAGTAAAGAAAAAGATTTAACTTTGGCAATAGCCTTAAAATTAGGAAAATATATCGAGACTAATCTTTCTGATGTTAAAGTAATTTACACAAGAGATACTGACGAATTTATCGAACTGCATAAAAGGTCTGAGACAGCAAATAAAAACAATGCAGACTTATTCGTTTCAATTCATGTAAATGCCAGTAGAGCAAGCCATGTTACAGGAACTTCAACATTTGTTATGGGGCTTAACAGAGCAGAAAAACAACTTGAAGTTGTTAAAAGAGAAAACTCTGTTATTCTTATAGAAGACAATTACAAAATAAAATATGAAGGATTTGACCCAAATTCACCCGAAACTGAAATAATATTCTCATTATACCAAAATGCATACTTAGAACAAAGTATTAAAATTGCCGGAAAAGTTCAAGAGCAATTTGCAGAAAAAGCAAAAAGAGTAAACAGAGATGTAAGGCAAGCAGGACTTGTAGTTCTTTGGAATTGTTCCATGCCCGGTATCTTAATTGAAACAGGCTTTATAACCAATCCGGAAGAAGAAAAATTCCTGAATACAGAAGACGGACAATCAATAATTGCTTCTTCAATATACAGAGCAATAAAAGATTATAAAAATATTATTGAAGGAATAAAAGACCCTGTTATTGAAAATAACATTGTTTTTAAAATCCAAATTGCATATTCAGGAAAAAAAATTAATACTGTTCCTGAAAATTTTAAAGGAGTAGAAAATGTAGAAAGAGTTGAAGACGGAAAATATTACAGGTATTTTACCGGAAATGCTAAAACCTATGAAGAAATTGCAGAACTTCAAAGTAAAATCAGAAAAAAAATACCGGCAGCTTATGTTGTAGCACTCAACAACGGTAAACTGATTACAGTTAAAGATGCTTTGCAATTGTTAAACTATTAATTCTATCTGAAAAAATGACAAAAGAACAAAAAAGAATAACTAAAACAGGTATATTATTTACCATCATAACATTTCTTACCATTTGGGGTGTAAATTATATCAGAAGCAACGATATATTATCGAGTAAAACTAAATTATTCGGTGTATATAGTAACGTAAAAGAGCTGTCGGAAGGAAATCATGTTTTTCTTAACGGTACAAAAATAGGAAAAGTTGCTCATGTTGATTTTATTGACGGAAACTTAGATAAATTAATTGTTGAATTTCATATTCGAAATGACATTAAAATACCGGACAGTTCAATAGCCATGATTACCAGCACTGATATTATGGGTACTATGGGAATTAAAATAATTATTAATAAAGAAACTGACAAATTTCATTCGTCAGGAGACACTTTAATTTCAAAGGTTGAAGCAAGTATACAAGAAGAAGTTAACGAGCAAATACTTCCGTTGAAACTGAAAACTGAAAGTATGCTCGGAACACTGGATTCGTTATTAGTAGCTTTCAGGGCAGTTTTTAATCCGACAACAAGATCAAATATTAAAAAAAGTTTCGCACATATTCAAGCAACCTTAACAAATCTTGAAAGTACATCACTTACATTAGATACATTAATGACTTCAGAGAAAAAACGTATCTCGGCTATTATAAGTAACGCAGAATCAATTACAAAAAACCTTAAAAGCAACAATGAAAATATAAATAAAATCTTAGATAACTTTGGCGAAATAAGTGACTCGTTATCAGCTGTTAATTTTATAAACATAATTCATCAAGCCGACAATTCTATTACAAAATTCAGCAAAGTAATGGATAAAATCGAAAAAGGCGAAGGCACATTAGGTTTATTACTAAAAGACGAAGAATTGTATAACAAACTTAATAACTCGTCTGATGCACTTGACAAACTTCTTATTGATATTAAAGAAAACCCAAAAAGATATGTTCGTTTTTCAGCTATAAACTTCGGAAAAAAAATTATTGTTAACGAAACTGATTCTGTATCAAAAAATGAATAAAAAAGATATTCAAAATAAAATTGAGAAATTAAGAAAAGAACTTTCAAAACATAATTATAATTACTACATACTTTCGCAGCCTACAATTTCGGATTACGATTATGATATGATGCTCAAAAAATTAGAAGCATTAGAAAAACAATATCCTGAATTTAATGACCCAAACTCTCCTACCTTGCGTGTAGGTACCGACAGAGATAATACGTTTATACAAGTTGAACATGAATATCCTATGCTTTCTCTCGGGAATACTTATAATTTCGGAGAACTTAAAGATTTCGATAACCGAATTAAAAAATTACTGGGTGCTGAAACTTCATATAAGTATGCTTGCGAACTAAAATATGACGGAACTGCAATAAGCATTAAATATAAAAACGGAAAGTTCTTTCAAGCAGTAACAAGAGGCGACGGCACAAAAGGAGATAATGTTTCGGAAAACGTAAAAACAATTCGTTCAATTCCGTTAAGACTGCAAGGAAGCAACTACCCTGAAAATTTTGAAATAAGAGGTGAAATTATAATGCCTCACAATATTTTTAAAGAATTAAATAAAGAACGAGAAGACATAGGAGAAACCCCTTTTGCAAATCCCAGAAATGCTGCTTCCGGAAGTTTGAAAATGAAAAATTCATCAGAAGTTGCTAAACGTAAGTTAGATGCATTCTTATATTTTCTTCTCGGAGATAATTTGCCTTCCGATTCTCATATTGAAAATTTAAATATCGCAAAAACTTGGGGCTTTAAAATATCCGATGACAAAAAACTTGCAAATAATATTGATGAAGTAATTGGCTTTATAAACTTTTGGGACAAAGAACGAGAAAACCTGACTTATGATATTGACGGAATAGTAATTAAAGTTGATTCAAAAAAACAGCAAGATGAACTCGGTTTTACCGGAAAATCACCACGCTGGGCAATTTCATACAAATTTAAAGCAGAGCGTGTTGTAAGCAAACTTCTAAAAATAACGTATCAAGTAGGAAGAACCGGAGCAATAACACCGGTTGCAAATCTTGAACCCGTTCAATTGGCAGGAACAACTGTTAAAAGAGCATCTTTGCACAATGCCGACATAATAAAAGAAATGGATGTAAGAGAAGGTGATATTGTTTTTGTTGAAAAAGGAGGCGAAATTATTCCCAAAATTGTAGCTGTTGATAAAGATAAAAGAGATATTTTTTCAAAAGAAACCGTTTATATTAAAAATTGTCCTGCTTGCGACAGTAAACTTCTAAGAATCGAAGGAGAAGCCCAGCATTATTGTACAAATTCGCTTGAATGTCCTCCGCAGATTAAAGGAAAAACGGAACATTTTGTCAGCCGAAAAGCAATGGATATTAATTGCGGAGAAGCAACAATTAATGCTCTTTATAATGCAGGACACCTTAATAACATTGCAGATTTCTATAATTTGACCTTCAAGCAAATATATGATTTAGAGGGGTTTAAAGAAAAATCTGCAAATAATCTGCTTGAAAGTATTAACCAATCAAAATCAGTTCCTTTTGAACGTGTTTTGTATGCCCTCGGAATAAGATTTGTCGGCAACACAGTTGCAAAAATTCTGGCAAAAAACTTTAAAAATATCGAAAATATTGAAAAAGCAACTATCGAAGAATTAACAAAAGTTGATGAAATAGGAGAACGTATTGCCGAAAGCGTTTTTAATTTCTTCAGGAATAAAAGAAATATTAAGATCATTAATACTCTGAAAAATGCAGGCTTACAGTTTGAAGTTAAAGAAGTTGAAGGGGAAACTGATATTCTCAAAGGAAAAAAAATTGTTATATCAGGAACATTTTCAAAACATTCAAGAAACGAGTTGAAGCAAATGATTGAACAAAACGGAGGTAAAAATACAAGTTCTGTTTCTAAAAGCACTGATTTTTTTCTTGCCGGCGAAAATGTAGGTCCGTCGAAACTTGAAAAAGTTGAAAAGTTCGGAATTACTAAAATTTCGGAAGATGAATTTCTTGAAATGTTAAAATAAATTCATAATTTCAACATCATTTTGTATTATTGTAAAGAATAATAAAAAAATATCGTGGGATTAAAAGACATCATTATTTCAAAAAAAATACGAAAAATAAATCGTAATGTTCAATTTCATAATTTTGAAACTGCAAAATCTGTTGCTATTCTGTTTACCATAGGAAATAAACCTGAATTTGATACCGTAAAAAATTATTATAAAGAAATTGAAGCAAAAAATATTAATACACATGCTTTAGGTTTTGTAAAAAAACCGGACGAAATAGGACAAGTATATTTCGGACAAGGCAATTTCAACTTTTATTCCGAAAAACACATAACAAATATCGGTAAAATTAAAGAAGAAGTTGTAAACAACTTTATAAAACAAGAATTTGATATTTTAATTAACCTATCTTGTATTAATAACTTTTATGTTGAATACATTTTTGCTTTATCAAAAGCAAAATTTAAAGTTTCGGGAATTATTAATTGCAAATATTCCGACCTAAATATTAACTTCAAACGAGAAAAAGGCTTGCAATATATGATTTCTCAAATTAATCATTATTTGAATACTATTAAAAAAGCTTAAAAAATTATAAAGATATGCAAAGCAAACTAACAGGAACCGGAGTAGCAATGGTTACACCGTTCAGAAATGACGACAGTATTGATTTCGGAGCTTTAAAAAAGCTAACGGAACATATTATTAACGGAGGAGTTGATTTTTTAGTAGTTATGGGAACAACCGGAGAAAACCCTGTTCTTTCCGAACAAGAGCAAACGGCTGTTTTAGACTATATTACAGAAGTTTCAGAAAAAAAAGTACCGATTGTATTCGGTATTGCCGGTAATAATACACAAGCTGTTGTTAACAGAATTAAAAATACCGATTTCACGAATATTGATGCAATTTTATCTGCAACACCTTACTATAATAAACCCACCCAAGAAGGTTTATATGCTCATTATAAAACAATTGCAGGAGCTTGTCCTGTTCCTGTTATTTTGTATAACGTGCCGGGAAGAACTTCAGTAAATATGAATGCAGAAACTACCTTGAAATTAGCAAATAATTTCGAAAATATAATTGCCGTAAAAGAAGCATCCGGTAATTTAGACCAAATAATGCAAATAATTAAGAATAAACCTGAGGGTTTTTCTGTTTTATCAGGAGATGATACATACACAATGCCTTATATTGCTATGGGAATGAACGGTGTAATTTCAGTAACGGGAAATGCTTATCCGAAAGAGTTTTCCGATATGGTAAAAGCATCTTTAAAATATGATTTCAAAACTGCACAAAAACTTCATTATAAATTACTTGATTTATCAAACAGCCTATTCAGAGAAGGTAACCCCGGAGGTGTAAAAGCTGCTTTGGAAATACTGGGTATTTGCGAAAAACACGTACGATTGCCTTTAGCATCTGTAAGTAATGAAACTTATGAAATTATTAAAGCAAATATGAAAAATATATAATGCAAGAATCAAAACTTTCAGGCAAAAACCGAAGCAATATTAAAATAGGACAGGAAGTTGAGATTATTCAAAAACAACATCAAAGAACCGGAGAATTAACCGACGGTTTTGTGTACAAAATTTTAACAAAATCTAAACACCATCCGCACGGAATTAAAGTTGAACTGGATACAGGAGAAGTCGGGCGTGTTCAAAATATTTTGGGTGCTGAATAATTTCACAATACTTTCATTTAACTTTTTTATCAATCTCCTTTTTAAAAAACCTTCTTACACTTTTTGGCAATGTATCAACTAAAACAGCTTCTTCAGGATTTCCAGAATTATAAATAACAGGTTCTTTCCCTTCATCTTCAAGAAGATATGTTTTGTGGGTATTTCCTGTTGCAGTATATAAATTACCGTCTGTTGCAATAAAATCAAAATAAAACTTATAAACAGCCTGCTTATTTATACTTACATTGGTTGCCTCTTTTCTGCTGTAAGTTCCGAAAGCAACTTTCCCGAATTTAAGAATATTAACGTTTCGGATTCCTTTTTTAATACCGAAATAAAGCATGGTTATACCTGCAACGGGAAATATCAACAAAAACAATAATACCCACTTAGGAAATTGTTCGGTTTCCATTCCTGCAATAACTGATTCCTCCGGATTTATTTCATTATACCTTACTGCAACATTATCTCCGGGTCTGTCATATCTATGGCTTGCAAAAGAGATGCCTGAGTATTGAATTCCTTCTTTATTTTTAAATTTATAATGATATTCAAAAACCTGATTATTATTAATATAGGTGTTGGTAGGTATTATATCTGTAATTTCTCCGTTAACAGAAGGAGAATTATCAGAAACCGAAATTGTGTTAAACTGAACGGAAACCAACATAACAAATAAGAAAATTCCGCCGAAAAGTGTAAATACTAATCCGATTGTTGCCATAATATCTGAAAACATAACAGCAATTTTTATAAACACCGGAATTGTATTCTCTTTTACAATTGTTGCTTCACTTGATGTGAATCGGTTCCTGCTTGCCGAATATTTAGATTTAAATCTGTTTTTCATGTTTTACATTTTAGTTTTATTCATTATTTTTTGCTTTCTGCCAAACAATTTCCATTTCTTCCAAACTCATATCTTTAAGAGACAAGCCTTTATTAATTGTATTCTTTTCTAAGAAATTAAATCTTTTAATAAACTTTCGATTAGTTCTTTCCAATGCGTTATCCGGATTTATATCATACAATCGAGCAGCATTTATTAAAGAAAACATCAAGTCGCCGAATTCATCTTCCATTTTTTCTTTATCTCCGTTTTTTATTTCTTCCTCAAATTCCGACAATTCTTCTTTTACTTTTCCCCAAACTTGTTCTTTTTCATCCCAATCGAATCCTACTCCCCTCGCCTTTTCCTGCATTCTTACTGCTTTTATCATCGAAGGTAAAGAACTTGGAATTCCGCTGAGAACTTTTCCTCCGCTTCCTTTTTCTTTTAATTTTAGTTCTTCCCAGTTCTTTTTAACATCTTCCGGATTATCGGCAACTTCATTTCCGAAAACATGCGGATGCCTGTAAATCAGCTTATCTGAAAGACTGTTTATAACATCTGCTATATCAAATTGCTTTTTTTCTGATGCAATTTTTGAATAAAAAATAATATGTAAAAATAAATCTCCGAGTTCTTTTTTTATTCCGTTTACATCATTTTCCAAAACTGCATCGACAAGCTCGTATGTTTCTTCAATAGTCATTGCACGAAGAGTTTCATTTGTTTGTTCTTTATCCCAAGGACATTTTTCACGAATATCATCCATTATTTCAAGAATTTTCTTGAATGCTTCTAATTTATCTTGAATTGTATTCATATATCCTCATTATTAACATTTACCAAACTCCACGCCTCAGGTTTATCGGCAAACCATTTTTTTGTTTTCGGCCAAATATTCTTAAAAAAGTCCGAATTTCTGTAATTATTTAAATCATTTTCGCTATTCCAACAACTGTATGTAAAGAAAATTTCCGGATTTGCAACATCTTGCAATATATCTAAATAATTGCAACCTTCTTGGTTTCTTATAATACTTTTTATATCTTTTGTAAAGTTTTTAAAGTTTTCAATATATTTTTCTTGAAACTTCATTTTAACTATTCTTGTTATCATAAAATTCTATTCTGATTTTTGTATCGTAATTAAAACTGAAAATTTCTGTGATTTTTCCTTTATACATTGCTATCTCAAGTAAACCCAAAGAGTTAAATATTGCAACCAAATCCCCTTTCTCGACTTCTTGATAGGAGTTGCTTATTTTATTTATTTTATATGAATGACTTCCTGCATAAATAACATAAGGTCTTCCCCGCCCTATCTCCTGAAAAAGAACATAATTAATATCCGTAATTGCATTTTTATAACTGTTAATATACACCAAATGACCTAAAATATAATCTTTATCATAAGTAGGATTTAATGCCATTAAACGTTTTACAGAAGTTGCTTCTTCTCCGAATTCATCAATTTCTTTACCGAGAATAATTTTACATGCAATTTTTCCGAAAGAAAACAAAGCAGGAACTCTGAATTTATTATCTTCACACGGGCTTATTTCTATAATCTTTTCTATTTCAGACGGTTCAAAAACAAGGCTGAACAAACCGGTATCAGCAGTAATAAAATATTGATTAAATACTTTTGCTATTAAATGATTTTTATTTTCTGAACATTCTCCGTCAACTCCGATTATATGAACAGTATTATCAGGAAAATCTTTATAACTGTTTTTTAAAACAAAGGCAGCTTTTGCAATACTGTGATGCTTTATATTATGAGCCAAATCAACAATACTGAGTTTTTCACAAGAACTTAATAATTGCCCTTTTAATCTTCCGAGAATAAAGTCATCATTATTTCTGTCAGTTATTAATGTGATTACAGGCAAAAATCTTATTTTTTAGGTAAAATATATTTACTTTGTCTTTGCAAAAATAAGATTACTTAATGATTGAGAAAAATATATATTTAGAACATGACTCTTTAATTGACTTTTACGGAAAAGAAAGTGAAAATATCAAAAAAATAAAGCAGCTTTTTCCTAAACTTAAAATTGTTATAAGAGGTGATGAAATAAAAGCCGACGGAGAAGAAAATGAAATTGAAAATTTCTCTCGATTTATAGATAATATAAAAAAACAAATTGAAAGGTATAATAAGCTGGAAATTAATGATATTGAATTAATCTTTCAAGAAAAAATACAATTTAATAAATCGGAAGATGTAATTGTGTACGGCGTAAGCGGCAAACCGATTGTTCCTCGTTCTGAAAATCAAAAGAAATTTGTTATTCAGTATCAAAAAAATGACATGTTGTTTGCGGTAGGTCTTGCAGGAACAGGAAAAACATATCTCGCCATTGCATTGGCTGTCAGGGCATTAAAAAACAATGAAATAAAGCGTATTATTTTAAGTCGTCCTGCCGTTGAAGCAGGAGAAAATCTTGGATTTCTTCCCGGAGATTTAAAAAATAAACTTGATCCTTATTTGCAAGCACTTTATGATGCTTTATTAGATATACTGCCGGGAGCAAAACTTAACAAACTTATGGAACAAGGGGTAATACAAATTGCTCCGTTAGCCTTTATGCGAGGCAGAACTTTAAGCGATGCGGTTGTAATTTTAGATGAAGCCCAAAATACGACAGTTGCACAACTAAAAATGTTCTTAACCAGAATGGGTGAGAATTCAAAATTTATAATTACCGGAGATATTACACAAATTGATTTACCTAAAAAATCAAACTCAGGATTATTAAAAGTCAGTAAAATATTAAAAGGTATAAAAGGAATTGAATTTATATTTTTCAATAAAGATGATATTGTAAGGCACAAGCTGGTTTCTCCTATTATTGAAGCTTTTGAGAAAGACGGTTAGTACTAATAATACAATGTCGTTTAGTTAATAATCTGTCATAACCTTTTGTAATTCATAGAATAAGGTTTCTTTTGCCGATGTT
Source organism: Bacteroidales bacterium (assembly GCA_021648725.1). NCBI lineage: Bacteria > Pseudomonadati > Bacteroidota > Bacteroidia > Bacteroidales > Bacteroidales bacterium. The sequence goes on from JAKISF010000021.1 coordinate 61,554, forward strand.
TTCGAATGTTTTTCCGATTAGGTCTTACAAGCTCCCGGGTGTTGTAAACAATTTT
>JAKISF010000022.1 GCA_021648725.1 Bacteroidales bacterium
TGATCGTAAATTTCTTTTGTTATATCACTTTTTCTGTTGTTTTTGGCAATCAGCTGATATGCCATTGTTTCCTTTCTTTTTGTTCCGACAAATTGCGTACTGCTGAAATTCTTTAACTTTGTCCTTGTAACTAGCACTTTCCCGTCTCTTCCGAGAGATAAGTCAAGTGTATCTTTTACGTTTCTGGTGTTAATAAATGACTGCCCGAGATATGTTCCCGAATAATATACATTTGCAGGACCGTCAATTAAGTTTAATTCTTCCCAGCCCGTTATTTGTGCTAACAAAAATACATCTTTATCCAGTTTTGTTACAGCAAAGTGCCGGTAGTTTGCCGGTAGTTTATGTTCACTTATATCTACTAAATATGGCTTGTCATCAGATGGAATCGTATATGTCTTTTTTATATCAAATTCTGCACTTAATTCCGGAACAGAAGTTTCGGAAAATTCGCCCGAAATAATAACAGTTTGAATTTCGTCATCAAAACCACCTCCGAATTCTTTTCTTTTTTCTTCTAACACCGGTATATTATTTTGAATAATTGAGTTTTGTACATACCCTTCGCCTTTACTTATTACCCTGTTGTAGTTATTATATGTTTGGTATCTTAAGTACCACGGATTAAGTGTCGGTTTTGTAACACTTCGATTCGGGTCGGCGGTAGAAAGTTTTATTTTGAGATTTTCCCAGTTTATGTCAGTATTATTATAAACTTTTGCTCTGTATTCTAAGCTTACCGGTTTGTCTGTATCAACGGCTTTTATATCATATGAAGGGGACCAGCCTGCACCGGTTACTAAATATTTTAATTCTATGTTTGTAGTAACAGAAGCATCAACTGAAACTAAAATTGCTATTTCCGAACGAGAATATGTTGAATTTACATTTAATTCGTTCAGCTGATTTTGAATTCGTTGGTGAGCTTTATTTAGTTTTGTCTTCTTTCTGTTTAGTTTTGTAATTTTTGTGTTTATTTCTGTAATTCGAGCTCTGTAAAAATCAGATGCTTGTTTTAATTCTGTAATGCTTACACCTTTATCTTTTCCTCCGATTGATGTGTTTGCCAATAACATACTTTTCTCAACTGTAAAAGCCCCGGTTTTATCCGCAATATCTTGAATTTGGTAATTTACAAGCCTAAGAGAATCTTTTAATCTTTTAATTTGCGGTAATTTTTCTTCTTTTGCCAAATAGTCAATTTTGCTTGTTATTCCGAGAAGGTCAACATTTTCATTTGTTGTTACTCTTATACTTTTTTGATTAATTTTTGAAGAAATCCCCGTAAATATTAATTTCGTTTTTCCTTTTTGCAAGAATATGCTTTTTTTCCTGATTATTTCGGCTCCGGATAAATAAATTGTGGCAGAGCTTATTGTTGTCTTGATTTTTTTCTCTGTAATATTTTGGGCTTTTGTTCCCGCAAGAATCAGAAGAATTAAACAGATAGTTGTGATAAGCTTTTTCATAGTATAAAAAATTTAAGAAATAAGTTAAAACACTAAGATACAACGAACATCTTAATTTCACAAAATATTCGTTGTATTTTATTTTATTCCGGTGTTCATAATTGATATATTTGTTTCCGTAAATTCAAAATATGATTGTTTCAACAAAAGGAATTATTTTGCACAGGCTTAAATTTTCTGATTCTAAGATTATTGCAAAAATATATACAGAAAAGTTCGGCTTACAATCATATCTGATTTTTGGTTCAGACTCTAAAAAAGGGAAACAGGTAAAATCTTTGCTTCAACCTTTCTTTTTAGTTGATATTCAAGTTTATCATAACGAAAAAAAAACTTTGCAAAAAATAAAGGAGATTTCTAATAGTTTTCCTTTTATTTCAATTCCTTTCGAAATACAAAAAAGTACAGTCTCATTGTTTATTTCCGAACTAATAATGAGGGTTTTAAAGGAAAATGAACCGGATAATGATTTATTTAATTTTTTTATAACCGCAATTAAGGCTTTTGATTCTCAAGCCGGAGGGTTTCAAAATTTTCATGTTTTTTTTCTTGCCGAATTTTGTAAATACTTAGGAATTAAACCCGAAAACAATTACTCAACTGAAAAATCAACATTTGATTTAGATGCAGGGCGATTTATTACCGGCAGACCTAACCACAAATATTATGTTAATCAAAAGTTGAGCCGATTGTTAGGTGAAGTTCTGAAAATAAGACCGGGGAAAGCGGAAACACTAATAATTTCAAATGAAGAGCGAAAACATCTTTTAGATCTTCTTATTGACTATTATAAAATACACTTAGGGGAGCCCACGCAAATGAAAACACTTTCAGTGCTAAAGCAAATATTTTAATCTTTTATAGATCCTTGTGTATGCGAACATTTTTTACCGATTCCGAAATGTTTATGATATAATCTCCGAGTTTTTCAGAGGTTGAAAATAATTCGTTGTAAATTACTCCGGCTTTATATTTATATTTTTTACTCTTTACGTTTAAAATATGCTCCTCTCTTAATCGGTTTCTGTATTTGTTAATTAAATTTTCAATTTCTTTTGCTTTATCAATATTTGTATTTGAGAATTCAGAATTTAAAGTGTTGTTCATTTCATAATAAGCACTGTCCACAAGATCAAACATTTTATTGATATTTTCAGTAATATCATCAGGAAATACAATTTTTCCGTCTTTTTTTCTGCGAATTGCTTTTGCTAAATTATAGCACGAATCTCCGACACTTTCAATGTCATCAATAACTTCAAACATTGCCTTTATTCTTCTTGACCCTGAAACACTTAGTTCGGATTCCGAGACCTTTGCTAAATATTCTGCAATTTCAACTTCCATTCTGTCACTGATTTCTTCATATTTTAAAATTTTAGCATAAAGCTTTTCAAACTTTTTCTCTTTTACTGTTGAAAACAATTCTTTAACATAGCCGAACATTTTGGTCACACGTTCAGCATATACAAAAATTTCTTCTCTTGCTTGTAATATGGAAAGTTCCGGAGTTGCTAACATTCCTGTGTTAATGTGTTTCAGTCTGAACTCTTCGTCATCTTCTTTATCCTTAACCATTTTTGTTACAAGCTTAACAATAAGCGGAATAAACCAAACCATAATTAAAACATTCAGTATATTAAATACTGTGTGAAAAATTGAAAGAGCAATGGGTATTGATGCTTTTTCTGCAAGAGGAGAGCCGGCTCCGTCAAACACCATAAACAAATCAATAAATTTAATAAACGGATAAAAAACAATTAAAATCCAAATAACACCGAATGAATTAAAAATCAGATGGGCTCTTGCTGCACGCTTTGCAGATGTATTTGCAACTATTGCAGCCATATTTGCCGTGATAGTTGTCCCTATATTTTCACCGAGAACCATTGCCGCAGCCATTTCAAAAGTAATTGTTCCGTTGGCTGCCAAAACAAGCGTTAATGCCATTGTCGCACTTGAAGATTGAATAACAACCGTTAACAAGGTTCCTATTAATAAAAAGAATAATAATGAAATGAAACCTAAGCCTGCCCCACTACCCAAAAAACCTAAACTTTCAACACTAATATCCGGTACATTTTCTTTCAAGAAACCAAGCCCGATAAAAAGTAAAGCAAAACCGATTATTAATTCTCCGATGTTTTTCCGTTTTGTTCTTTTTGAGAACAATAAAGGAAAGCCCACTCCTATTATCGGGATTGCTATTTTAGCCATACTAACTTTAAATCCGAGAATAGAAATAAGCCATGCTGTGATTGTTGTGCCGATATTAGCACCCATAATTACACCGATGGATTCTGTTAAAGAAATTAACCCGGCATTAACAAAACTGACAACCATAACTGTTGTTGCAGAGGATGATTGAATAATTGCGGTTATCAGAACGCCGGTAAATATGCCTTTTACCCTGTTTGATGTCATTGCGGCAAGAATATTTCTCAATTTTTCTCCTGCAGCTTTTTGGAGAGATTCGCTCATTAACTTCATTCCGAAAAGAAATATTCCGAGAGAACCGAGAAGTGTTAATGTTTCAACAATTCCGAATTTCATTGTTTTTTATTTTTTTATAATTCGGCTCAAAAATATAATATTCAACTTAATAATTCTATTTTAAATATAATATCTTTAAAACCATTGTTTTCTTATAATGTTTACAATTTGACTGAGGGTTGTTAGGCTTGGAGAAGTCATGCCTGACACCCGGGAGACTTAGATTTGCAAAAATAAAGACTTATTGAATAACTCTTTTCGAAATTTCAAAAGACTGTTTTATCCTGTCAGCAATACCGACACCGCCGACAACGCTTCCGCCGACAAGCAAACCGGGAAATTTTTTTTCAATATTATGAATTGCTTCGATTCGTTTTCCCGAACTTTCTCCATATTGAGCAATAGCTTGCTCGTAATAAGACAATTTAAAGAGGTCGGGGTTAAAAGTCTCTAAACCCAACATTTCCTGAATATCTTTTGCAATAACTTCTTTTAACTCTGTTTCTTTTAACAGAGCAAGATCTTCTCTTCTTGTTCCTCCGACAAATACTGTTAAAAGAGCTCCGAGTTCCGGGGCTCTGCCGGAAAATAGTGTAGATAAATAAAGGACTCCTAAAATGTTTTTCTTTTCTTTCATAGGAACCAAGCCTCCGAAAGCCTTTAAGTTTCCCCCTGTCCAGTTCTTAAACCCGATGGACGCTCCTACGACTTTTGCATACTTTAAGTTTAATATATTCTCTAAATCATTATCAGAGATAAAAGGGAGTATTGTTTTTATGTTTGGTGCATTTACCGTACTTATAACATCTGTGAAGATTTCATTTTTTAAAAAAAATCTGCCGTCTCTGTAATCAAATTTAACATCTGTGCACTTTGTTTTAATATTTTCTTTACCTATATTTTTGACAAGGGCATTTATCAGTTCTTTTAGCCCCCCTTTAAATGAAAATATTTGTTTGCTGATTTTTTTCTCATCCTCAGTTTTTGTTTCCTTCTTTTTTTTAATTGCCCCTTTTATGAAACTTCCGTATGTTTGTTCCAAGTTGTATAACTTTGGCAAAGCATATTTTGTAACTAAATATTCCGGGTCTCCGGCATAAATTCCGGAAATAAAGGGGTCAATTGCATACGTTAAAAAACTTTTACCTAAACGTCTTTTTACTAAGCTTGCCAAACTTTCATTTTGATTAGTCCCCTTTTTTCTAAACGGCTCTGCTAAAACACGAATTTTGTCATTAAAGGTAAACAAGGGCGTTTTTATTGCAGAAATCATACCCCCCGGAATTGCGTGCCACTTGTTTCCTTTCCAAATTAACCTCTTTTTTGATGTTTGGTCAGCAATTTCCAACTCGCAATCTTTTTTTAGTTCTTCAAATAAATTCACAACTTCAATATTTGAAATAACTCCGCTGTTTGGACCTCTTTCAAATAAAAATCCATTTTCCTCATCTGTTCTGATAACACCTCCGATATGATTTGTTCTCTCAAAAATCGTAAAATCCAAACCTTTCTTTTTAAGGTAATGTGCGGTTACCAATCCTGTGATTCCGGCCCCTATTACAGCAATTTTTTTATCCATTTCTTATTCTTATCAATATTAATCTGTATGTAAAATCTTTAAACTCCTAAGTTTTAGTTTTGCGAAATTAAGAAATTATTGTACTATTCATTATAGGTATGTTCAAAAACAGAAACTTTCCGTCAGCCATCCGGGATGTGGAAATCTTGTACAGAGTTAATTCGGTTATTTGTCTATAACAGAGGAGAGGTCAATGGTAAAGGAATGTAGTCTGTTTGCATAGCCATACCGGACAATCATATTATAATAATCACAAATCTTTTTTACAATTTCTAATCCCAGCCCGCTGCTTGTTAAGCTGTCAGGTCTTTTCACAAAACGTTTAAATATTTCCTCCGGGGGTATTTCCAGTGGTTTCCCGGAATTGTAAACACCTATTAAGTTATTTTTCAACAAAACCTTTATCTCTCCGCCCTTTTCTCCATGTAATACTGCATTTTTCAGTAAGTTTGAAACTAACACATCAAGTAATAATGGATTCATATTTACATTTATATCGGACATCTCTGCACTTAATTTAAAATTGCCGGTTTTAAAAAGTATATCAAAATTGTTTATATATTTTTCTGTAATGTTCTTAACATTGATTAATGAGCTTAGCTCAAATTGATTGTTCTCAATTTTAGATATGATTAACAGCGATTGATTTAATTTTGACAACCGCTCAGAAGTGTCTAATATGGAGTGTGTTAACATGATGTCGCTTTCGGAAATATTATCCGATTGCAACAATAACTCGGCTTTGCTTTTAATAATTGCCAACGGGGTTTGTATTTCATGAGAGGTATTTTCTGTCAGCTCTTTTAGGTTGGTAAAATCTTTTTGTATTCTTCCGACCATTTGCTTAAGAACTGAATTTAATTTATTAAACTCATCAATTTCAGACTCTTCAAGTAATAATTTTTTTCTGCTGTTAATATTATATTGATGTGCTCTTTTTAGATTTTCAAAGAAATTTGACCATACATTTACAAATATGAATCGATTAAGAGTATATATTGCAAACAAAAAGCTCAGAACCAAAAAAATAGAGGCGATTGTAATACGCTCAATTAATTTATTTGATGAAAGCAAGGACTTATATATTGTTACTTTGTGTGTTTCGTTTTGTGAAGAATGGTAGAACCGAAGAAATTTATACGGAGTATACTTTTTTTGAATGTCATTATATAAGACAGTATCACTAACAACCGGCTCAATATTCTTGTGTTTATTGACTTCTTGGATTGAAATTTCTTTGCTAAAACGTATTGTTTCACTATTTATGCCATTATCATTTACTTCATTAATTATCTTATGCATTTGAAAAAACAAATCATTTGTAACATGATTATTAATCATATGCTTTAAGACATAGAAAAATACAATATTTCCTGTCAAGAAAATAAAAATGCTGACGGTAATGATTAAAAGACTGGTTTTTGATAATAATCTCATTCTACAAGAAATTTATATCCGACACCATACACTGTTTTAATATAGTCTTTACATTTTGCATCAAGTAACTTCTTTCTTAGATTTTTAACGTGAAGATAAACAAAGTCTAAAGAATTCATTACATCTACATACTCGCCTATTAAATGTTCTGCTATTGATGATTTTGATAAAACTTGGTTTTTATTTGTCATTAAATAGTATAACAAATCAAATTCGCTCTTCGTCAGACTAACCTTATTATTTAAAACTTTTACTTCTCTAAACGGAAGATTAAGAGATATTTCATTAATAATGAGTTCGTTTTCGCCATCTACCTTAAGACGTCTCATTAAGGAGTGTATTCTTGCATTTAGTTCTGATAGGTGGAATGGTTTAACCAAATAATCATCTGCTCCTAAATTTAATCCGTTAATTTTGTCTTCCAATGAATCTTTTGCAGATATTACAACAATTCCTGCCTTACATTTGTCGGATTTAACTTGGCTGATAATATCTAACCCGCTACCATCCGGCAAACCAATGTCAACAATAATACAATCATATTCATATAAACTACATAAATCTATTGCTTTGTGATAATTATTTGCAATATCACAATTAAATTTCTTGTTTTTTATAAGATAATCAGCAATTGATTGTGCCAACTCTCTTTCATCCTCTACTAATAACACTTTCATAAAAAGAACATATAAACTATTTAATTTATTCAAACATAATTAAACTTGATTACCTAAACAATTAATACTGCAATGGAAACACCTATAAAAGTACCTATGATATAGCCTAAAATTCCGACTAAAATAGCAGGAGTAATCAATTTCTTTTGTCCCATAGATGCAGCCATCGGTGCAGCAACTGACGGCCCCATAATATTTGCAGCGGAAGAAATCACGACCTCATATACATCAAGTTTGAATAATTTCGCCAGTGCCGTCATAAATACAAAATGGAATAGTAAAATAACTGTATAAAATAATAATACTGACGGACCTATATGAAATATTTCCTTTAAATTAGTTGATGCTCCAATTACAGCCAAAAACATATACATAATCCACAAACCAATTGAAAAAGAGGTGTTTGACAAGGCTTTAAAGCTTCTTGGAAAAATATTGGACACGGCAACAGAAAAGATTGTAATCAACAAAATACTTAGATTAAGCTCTGTATTTATAAGCCCCTCAATAAGTGGCGCCACCAAGCCCCCGAGTCCGGCAATTAGTGAAGCAATGAAAACCGAAACTGCAATTCGTTCTATGCTTATAGGGTAATTATCCTTTTTGTCCTCCTTAACAGCAACTTTGTTTTCTTTCTTTTTCTTCATAAAAAATCGTGACAAAAAAGCTAAAGAAGGTACTAAAAAAAGAAACAATGTAAACAAATTTGAAATTAAATTATCCACAGCAATGGTTGCGGTAAATAATGGATTCGTACTGAAATTTAAAATTTCGGCTGATGCAATAAAATTAACACTGCCCCCAATTAAAGTAGCAGCAATAACGCCTGCGGTATCTCCGGATTCTGGCCCGAGGTCAATCAAACTAAAAGCTAAGATACTCCCTAAAACAACTCCTATTGCTCCTAATATGTAGGCAATTAATAACTTCCCGCTTTCCTTGATGATTTTTACAATATTTGAGCTAAAAAGCAAAAGAGGGATAGCAATCGGTATAAAATAGTCAAACACCATGTCATAAACATCAACTTTCACAATAGGGTTTGATGCAACAGGAACAAAACCAATCATTGAAAGAATCGACATAGAAATCATCGTTACCAATATTCCCGAAAGTTTCCCAAACCATTTCTTATGTTCAGAGTATATTCCGAAAGCTGCCGCTCCGGCTACAATAAAAAACAAAACTAAATGATTTGAAGGTAATATTATTGATTCCATCCTTTCCTTTTAAGATTTTGAATTGCCAAAAGTAATAGGAATTAGTATTAATACCAAATCGTTGGTTTTTAAAGCATATTTAACGGTAAGTAGTCTGCTCTGCAACAATAATGTTTGTGTTTAGAAACATTAACGATTAATATATCAACGCACATGACAGCCCCTGGCAACACACACAACAAGCTTATTGTCTGCTCATTACGCGGATAGAAAATCTGAACAGTCGGTTTTTCAAATATGTAAAAGTCCGAAAATCTCTTATTTATAATTAGAATGATTATAAATAAAAGATTTCCTACAAGATTGAACTCTATTTTTGTACCATAATTAAATTAAAGATATGATAGGTTTAATCGGAATAAATTACAAATCATCTACTTTGGATATCAGAGAAAAATTTTCACTGGACGAGAGTGCAATAAAAAATTTCGGTTTATACATTAAAAACAAACAGGGTCTTTCCGGTTTAATAGTTCTTTCAACATGCAACCGTTCAGAATACTATTTCCGCATGCAAGATTGTTGCGATTCCGGTGCTTTTAGCTTTATGTTAAAATCCCTGAAAGAATTTTGTAATGTTACTGAAAATGTTCGTGATTATTTTTATTTCAAATCCGGCGAAAACGCTTATAAGCACCTTTTTCATGTTATATCAGGAGCAAATTCAATGATAATAGGAGAAGACCAAATTGTAGGACAAGTAAAACAAGCACTTAAAATAAGTATTGATAATAATCTGTCCGACACAGAACTAACACGCCTTTTTACAAAATCTTTTGAAGTAAGTAAAAAAATCAGAACTCAAACAAAAATCAACAAAGGTGCATTTTCTGTGTCATATGCAGGTGTTGAAAAATGCATATCGGTTTTCAATAACATTGTTGATTGCAACGTTTTGCTGATAGGAGCGGGCGAAACAGGTGCATTAACTTTAAAATCGTTATTAAAGAAAGGGTGTAAAAACATTGTTATTACTAACCGCACAGAAGAAAGGGCTGTTCGCCTAGCAAATAAATACAAAGTTAAGTCAGTACCTTTTTCATCTCTTGTTTCTGAATTAGAAAACAGCGACATTATAATAGTATCTACAGCATCACAAAAAGCTTTAATTACTAAAGAAATTGCAGAAAACACAATTGCAAAAACAAAAAAGAAAAAACAATTATACATCGACCTCTCTGTTCCTAGAAATGTTGAACACTCCGTTTCATCAACAGAAAATATTATTGTTTTTGATGTCGATGATTTACAAGAAGTTGTTAATGCAAACCAAGAAAAAAGAATAAAATTGATTAGCGAAATCGACAATTTGGTTAATACTTATGTTGATGAATATTGTGATTGGTTATCAACCCGCAACCTAAGTTCCGTAATCTCAAAAATTAAAACCAATTTCAGCTTAATAAACCAAAAAGAATTATCCGGATTTAAAAAGAATAATAAATCTGCCGAAACAAACTTGCTTGATAATTACGGGTCTTTCATTGCAGAAAAATACTCCAGACACTTCATTAAGAACCTAAGAGAAGTTACCCAAAACGGCAGAAAAACGGAATACATTAAAGTGTTGAGTGAGCTCTTTGAAATAAACTAAACTTTCTGTTATTTTATAAAATACTGATCTTATATTATTAAATTTATGGGGAAACAAAAAATCAGAATCGGTACTCGCGGAAGTCAACTTGCCCTTTATCAGGCAGAAGAAGTAAAAAAGACAATCGAAGAAAAATTTGCCGATAAGAAAGTTGAGATAACAATCATCCACTCTAAAGGAGATAAAATTTTGGATGTTGCTTTATCCAAAATAGGAGATAAAGGTCTGTTTACAAAAGAACTGGAAGAGGCATTGTTTAGAAATGAAATTGATATTGCTGTTCACAGTTTAAAAGATCTGCCCACAACCTTACCAGAAGGATTAAAAATCGGAGGTGTTTTAAAACGAGGAGAAGTTAGAGATGCGATTGTAAGTGTTAAAAATATAAAGTTGAACGATATTACTGAAGACATGACTATCGCAACTTCAAGTTTGCGCAGAGTTGCACAGTTGCTGAGAATAAACCCCAAATTTAAAATTATTGACATAAGAGGAAATGTAAATACTCGCCTAAGAAAAATGGAGGAGGGTTACTGTGATGTTATGTTAATGGCAGCAACTGGTTTACAACGCTTAAACTTAGACAGGTACATTTCGGAAGTCGTTGATTATAACACGATTATTCCTCCCGTTTCTCAGGGTGCAATAGCAATAGAAACTCGAATTGAAGACAAAGGTGTTGATGAAGTAATCAATGCAGTAAATCATAAATTAACATATGAAATTACTAATGCAGAAAGAATATTTTTACGAAAACTTGAAGGCGGATGCCAAATTCCGATTGCATGTTGTTCTGAAATAAAAGAAGAGACCCTTGCTATGACCGGCTATATGTCATATATAGACGGAACCGATGTTATAGAACATAAAATTGAAGGCAAATTATCAGATGCAGACAAAACAGCAAACCAATTAGCAGATTATTTCATTACAAAGGGGTCTGCATCATTACTCGAAAGAATTCGAAAACAAAACAAGAAATAGAATGTCAGCCTTAAACGGAAAAATTATAATATCTACATGTACAGAAGATAAGGCGCAAAAGCTTAGCAAGCTGCTAAACCCAAAAGGAGCAAGTGTATATAATTTCCCGATGATTGAAATAAAAGAAGCTGAGAACAATTTTTTACAGATAAAAGAAACTCTCAACAATATCGAATCATATAATTGGGTAATCTTTACAAGCAGTAATGGTGTCAAATACTTTTTTTATTGGTTGAAGAAATTTAATATCCCTTTAATTTTTAATAATACTCGATTTGCAGTTATCGGAAAATCCACCGCAAATTCTTTAAAATCATTCGGGATTAATCCGAATTATATCTCTCACAGCAAAAACTCAAAAGAATTTGCAAAGGAATTAGTTGAAATTACAAACAGCAGCACTAAACAAATTTTAATTCCGACAGGGAACTTAGCCTCAGATAACCTTAAAAACATTTTGTGCAAAACCCGTAAGTGCCATTATTTAACAGTATATAACACACACGAAACCAAGCAACAGTGGGATACCCTAATATCTGTTATTGAGAAAGACAGCTATGATATAATTCTCTTTTTTAGCCCGTCCGCAGTAAGAGGAATGATAAATAAATTACCGAACAATATTAACATAAGTAATTTAAAATGTGTTGCCATGGGCAGCACAACAGAAAGGTCATTGTCACAAAAAAAAATTAAGTCGCTCTTCATACCGTCCATACCCAATATTGAAACAATGGTAAGAGAACTGGAAGAGTATTATGAAATAAGTCAATTAAAAAATATTAATATAAATAAAACTAAATAAATTATGAACTTCCCGATAACACGATTAAGAAGATTACGACAAAATGAAACATTAAGAAATATGGTTGAAGAAACCATATTAAGACCGTCAGATTTAGTTATGCCTTTATTTGTTTGCCCCGGTTCCGGAATAAAAAACCCGATTAAATCAATGCCCGGCAATTTTCAGCTTTCTGTAGATATGATGGTTGAAAACTGTAAAGAACTATACGGAAGAGGCGTAAAATCAATTTTGCTTTTTGGAATCCCGGAAGAAAAAGATGAGTGCGGGCTTGTTGCAACAAACGATGATGCTATTGTTCAACGAGCTATAATTGCAATAAAAAAAGAACTCCCCGAGATGTTCATAATTGCAGATATTTGCAACTGCGAATATACAACACATGGTCATTGCGGAACTATTGTAGATGGAGATGTACACAATGATTTAACCTTAGAAACGCTCTCTAAACAGGCGGTTTCATTTGCAAGAGTAGGAGCAAATATGGTAGCACCAAGCGATATGATGGATGGCAGAGTTGGTCATATGAGAGCAGAACTCGATAAAAACGGGTTTTATAAAATGCCGATTATGTCTTATTCCGCAAAATATGCCTCTGCTTTTTACGGACCGTTTAGAGATGCGGCGGATAGTGCTCCTCAATTTGGAAATCGAGCCACATATCAAATGAGTCCGTCAAATTCCGATGAGGCTCTCAGAGAAATAGAACAAGACATTGTAGAGGGAGCTGATATTGTAATGGTTAAGCCTGCATTAAGCTACTTAGATGTTATTCGCAGAACTAAAGACACATTTAATATGCCTATCGCAGCATACAACGTAAGCGGTGAGTTTTCTATGGTAAAAGCTGCTGCTGCAAATGGGTGGATAGACGAAGAGAGAATAGTTAAGGAGATTCTGACATCAATAAAAAGAGCCGGTGCCGATATCATACTATCTTACCACACACAAGAAATTATTGATAAATTATAAAATAAAATAAAATGCAATTTAGTAAATCGATAAAGGAATTTAAAAATGCAAATAATTATATTCCGGGAGGCGTGAACTCTCCGGTAAGAGCATTTAAAAGCGTAAATGCCGACCCTGTATATATCAGTCACGGAAAGGGTTCAAAAATTTATGATATAGACGGAAATGAATATATTGACTATGTGTCATCGTGGGGCCCGTTAATACTAGGGCATGCTTTCCCGAAAGTTGTTAATGCAATAAAAGAAGCTGCAGAAAAAGGAACTAGTTACGGAGCACCGACAATTATTGAGAGTAAAGTTGCTGAGTTGATAACACAAATGGTTCCGTCCGTTGATATTGTAAGGATGGTTAATTCCGGGACTGAGGCAACTATGAGTGCATTACGTTTAGCTCGAGGTTACACAAAAAGAGAAAAAATAATAAAATTTGAAGGAAACTACCACGGTCATGCTGACAGCTTTCTTATAAAAGCCGGCTCCGGAGCTATTACACTTGGTTTGCCGGACAGCCCCGGTGTTACAAAGGGAACGGCAAAAGACACATTATTAGCAAAATACAATGACTTAGCATCTGTAGAAAACTTATTTAAACAAAATGACAAAGAAATTGCCGCAGTTATTGTAGAGCCTGTTGCCGGTAATATGGGCGTAGTTCCTCCAAGCAAATCTTTCTTAAAGGGGTTAAGAGACATAACAGAAAAGCACGGGGCATTATTAATCTTTGACGAAGTTATTACAGGATTCAGATTAGCAAAAGGCGGAGCACAGGAATATTATAATGTAATGCCGGACCTTACAACACTCGGAAAAATTATCGGAGGAGGGTTGCCGGTAGGTGCATACGGCGGGAAAAAAGAAATCATGAAAAACTTAGCTCCGGAAGGGTCTGTTTACCAAGCAGGAACATTATCAGGAAATCCGTTAGCAATGCATGCCGGTTATGCAATGCTTAATGAACTTAATACAATCCCGAACATTTACCCTGAATTAGAACGTAAAGCAAAAATATTAGCTTCCGGAATCGAAAACAATTTAAAAGAAACAGGAGTTAACGGTTTGGTAAATCGTGTCGGCTCAATGATGACATTATTCTTTACAAATGAAGATAAAGTAAATTCGTTTGATTCTGCTGTGAAATCAAATACAAAACAATATTCACATTATTTTCGTTTGGCATTAGAAACCGGAATTTATTTAGCGCCTTCACAGTTTGAGTGTGCTTTTGTTTCATACGCTCAAACAGATGAAGAGATCAACAGAACAATTGAGGCAAACCTTAATGCTTTAAAACAACTATAAACATTAAAAAATGAATTCAATATTTACAGATACAATAAACGGAAAACCTCACAACAGGCCCCCGGTATGGTTCATGCGTCAAGCCGGCAGGGTTTTACCGTCATACTTGTCCCTAAAAGAAAAGTACTCTTTTCGAGAAATGATGCATGACCCGAATTTGGCAGCAGAAGTTACTTTACTCCCTGTTCATGATTTAGGAGTAGATGCTGCCATCCTGTTTTCGGATATACTTGTAATTCCCGATGCAATGGGTATGGGTTTGGAATTTACGGATGCCGGACCGATTTTTGAAAATCCGCTGAAAGATGTAAGTTCGCCTTTCTCAAAATTAAACCCTGACCCCGAAAAACTGAATTATATATATGATGCAATTGATGCAATCATCAATAAACGTCCCAAAAACATTCCTTTAATCGGATTTTGCGGCGGTCCGCTTACGGTTCTTGTATATATGATTCAAGGGTTAAGTACTAATCATTCTTTTCCTGATGCAATAAACTTCTTTTATAAAAATAAAAAAGAAACAAAAAAAATTATTGCTGCCGTAACAGAGCTGTCTGTTGAATACTTAAACAAACAAGCCGATCACAAAATTGATGTTTTTCAATTATTTGAAACTCATGCCGGCTTAGTTCCGGTAGATTTATATGAAGAATTGTTCATGCCTTCGGTTAAAAAAATAGCAAATGCTGCAAAAAAGAAGAATTTACCGTTTATTTTCTTTCCGAAAGGTTTAAGCACCGGTTTAAATTTGTTGACACCGGAGCACTGTGATTTTGTGGGTATTGACTGGCAAATAGGAATAAATGAAGCTCGAAAGCTGGTACATCCCGAAATTGGAATTCAAGGAAATTTAGATCCGAGATTACTTTATGCCGAACAAGAAGTTATTGAAGAAACGCTTAAGAGGTATATTGATTTCGGCAGTGAAAATAAAGACTGGATTTTTAACTTAGGACACGGGTTTATACCCGGCATTCCTTATGAAAATGCTAAATTTCTAACTAACTGGGTCAAAAACACCAACTGGAAAAGAAACTAAAATGATAAAAGATTTATTAATAAAATATAATCAGCCGGGGCCAAGATATACCAGTTATCCTCCGGCTAATTTTTTCACACAAGAATTCACAGAAAACGATTACAAAAGGGCGTTAAAAAATTCTAATGGCGAAAAACCGGAAAGCATTTCTTTATACTTTCATGTTCCGTTTTGCTCGAAAATGTGTCATTTTTGTGGTTGTAACACAGAATTGCTGGACAATAAAAGCGTGTTAGAAAAGTATTTTGACGCTTTGGTGAAAGAAATTGATACAATCGGTCAAACACTGTCAAAAAGCAGAAGCGTTACTCAGATTCATTGGGGCGGCGGCACACCAAATTCTGTGGCATTTCGCTTTATTGAAAAAGTAATGAAAAAAACAAATGTCCATTTTTCTGTTTCAGAAAATGCTGAGATTGCTATGGAGTGCAGCCCTTCAAACTTAAGCAAAGATTATATAAACAAATTAAGAGGTATTGGGTTTAACAGAATAAGTCTTGGGGTTCAGGATTTTAACGAAGATGTTCTTAATGCTGTAAATAGGGCATTACCAAAGTATCCGATTGAAGAAATTGTATCCGATATAAGAGGTGCCGGTTTTGAGGGAATTAATATTGATTTGATATATGGTTTGCCGCTTCAAACAAAGG
The DNA here is from genome assembly GCA_021648725.1 of Bacteroidales bacterium. Classification (NCBI taxonomy): domain Bacteria; kingdom Pseudomonadati; phylum Bacteroidota; class Bacteroidia; order Bacteroidales; species Bacteroidales bacterium. The sequence continues at coordinate 16,224 of JAKISF010000022.1, forward strand.
AAAGTTTTTTAAACACAATTAAGCAAACTGTTAAAATTAAACCGGACAGAATTGTTACTTTTTCGTATGCCCATGTTCCTTGGGTTAAATCTGCACAAAAAAAACTTGAAGTATTTGGCTTGCCTAAACCGGAAGAAAAACTGGATATGCTTTTAACCGGCTATAAAGAACTGCTTGACTCCGGTTATGAAGCTATTGGGATGGACCATTTTGCATTACCCGGCGATGAACTGGCTGTCGCAAAGAGACAAAAACTTCTTCATCGGAATTTTCAAGGATATTGCACAAAAGAAACAACAGGTCAGGTGTATGCTTTCGGTTCTACCGGGATAAGCCAAATGCAGGGTGCTTATTCACAAAACACAAAAAGCACATTGCAATATATCAAACTTGTCAGTGAAAGCGGTTTTGCTGTGGAACGAGGATATACATTGTCAAAAGAGGAAAAAATTATCAAGGAAATGATTAATGAGATTATGTGCAACGGAGTTCTTGATTTTAATGAATTTGCAAAAGAACAGAATACGTCTGCCGACACGATTAAAAAAATATGCAACTTTGATGAAAAGAAACTTTCTAAGTTTATTAGTGACGGGTTAATGAGCTATTCAAATAATAAATTAATAGTTACTGAGACAGGAATGATGGTTGTGAGAAATATAGCAATGTCTTTTGACCCGAATTTAACTAAAAATTTGAATATGTACTCAAAAACTATTTAATTTGATAATTATTCTGAAATCTTGATTACTTACAAATTTCAAATCATAATTGCATTCAAATTAAATATCCAATATAATGGAAGAAATTTATCCGTATTTTATTAAGTTTCATGTAGTTTTCAGTATTATATTTCTATTAGTTGCTGTCGGAATTTCAGGACATTCTCTTTTTGGATGGTTATATAAAAAACAATATGGATCTTTTGAAAAGAAACTTAGATATACATTTTTGATTTTCTTATATTTTGATTTGATTTTAGGAATAATATTATATTTTTTTCTTCAAAAACCTAATGAAATCATTACGGCAGAACAAGCAATGAAATACTCATCTTTAAGGTTTTGGGCTATACAACACTTTTCAAATATGGTTTTTGTAGTAATATTAAGTCAAATCGGAAGCATTTTTATTAAAAAAACTGCAAAACCTAATAAAAAGTTTAAATATTCCTTTCTTTATTTTGGAGTAGCAACATTAATAATTCTTGTATCTGTAGGGCTCTTTGCTTTACGTAAATAACACTCCCGAAAATGTCAAATTTAAAACCTACACGAGCAGTTTTACTTATTAACATAGGTTCGCCAAACTCTTATAAAACCAAAGATGTCAGGCGGTATTTGAGAGAATTTCTAAATGATAAGAGGGTAATAAATATTCATCCCTTACTTCGTTTCATTCTTGTAAACGGAATAATTGTTCCGTTCAGAGCTAAAAAGTCAGCCGGAAAATATAAAGAAATATGGTCAAACAATGGCTCTCCGCTTATATTTAACAGCATTGAACTGTCTGTAAAACTTCAGGCAGCATTTAAAGATAATGCAGATATATATATGGCTATGAGATACGGCAACCCGGGAATAAAAAAAGTGTTGGCAGAAATTAAAAGAAAGCAGTATTCTGAATTAATAGTTTTTCCCATGTATCCTCAATATGCCTCCTCTACTTCCGGCTCTTCAATTGAAAAGGTATTCGACAAAGTTAAGTTCTGGGAGAATATTCCAAATATAAAGATCATTCATGAGTTTTGGAGAAACCCCATATATATAAATACTTTAGCAGACAAAATTAAAAACTCTGATTTAGATCATTTTGACCATCTAATAATTAGTTTTCACGGGCTTCCTTTAAGTCATGTATATAAAACCCATGAAAACAAAACTTGCAATGATTTGAATTGTCTTAATGAGATGAATAACAATAACAAATATTGCTATCAGTCTGCTTGTTACAGAACCGCTGAGCTATTGGCAAAAAAGATTAACATCTCAAAATCAGATTATTCCGTAGGTTTTCAAAGCAGGCTGTCTAAAAACTGGCTAACTCCTTTTACTGAAGAATTGTTGATTGACCTTGCAAAGAAAAATAAAAAAAAGATATTAGTCGTTTGTCCTTCTTTTGTTGCAGACTGTTTAGAAACGCTTCACGAAATTCAGATTGAATACTCCGAGCTATTTAAAGCAAGCGGAGGAGAAACCCTAAAGCTTGTTTCTTCTTTAAACAGTGATGATCCTTGGGTTGAAAACTTAAGAAATATAATTTTGCCTTTTTGATATGAATATAATTTTCCCGGGTTACTAAAACCCCTTTTTCACAAAATTAACTGCTTTTTTCTTTTAAACTACCCTCAAAGGTTAACGAAGTAGTTTAAAAGAAAAAAGCAATTTTGCCGGAGTAAGGTAGTTATAACCTTTTTAAATATTTTACTGAATATTTTTCGGTTCTAAAAAATTGTAATATAAGTATCCTTGTGCCTTTTTTGAGAAACTTTTATTTGTCCGCAGGTTTCGGTGTTATAATCAAGAACAATCGGCTTTTCACCGTCAATATTTATGGTAATTGTTCCTTCCGTCGGATATGTACACATTCCGGAAGTTGCAAGGAACTCAACTTTCATTCCTTCAATTTCATACGAAAAATGTTGTCCTTTTCTGTTAACACCGTCTGCTCCTCCTACAATTTCAATTTTGAACCCGTTAAGAATACTGAATACATAAGTAATATCTGCAGAATTATATATTACAGAAGTTCCGTCTGCATAAACAATTTTGAAATTTTCGGCAGCAATGCCTATATAAAATCCCAATAAGCCGGAAGACACCGTAAATGTCAATTTTCCCGAAACCGACTGTCCTTCAATAGAGTAGTTTATAAATTCAATTGTTAAAGATGCAGATGTTGTGTTTGCATCATAAACAGTTTCGTCTCCTGTTACTCTTATTGTTCCGTTTCGAGTAATTCCATAGTCATCAGTACAGTCAATCCATGTCAGTTCAAACCCGTTGTTTGTAATGACAGTATAATTAAACGAGCACGCATAGAACTGTTCTTTTATGGCTTTTCCTCCGCCGGTACCGCTGTTACCCAATGCAAATGCATCTGCCATAATATAACTTCCTCTTGCCGCATCTTCTGCCGATTGAGAATCTGCGTCATCTTTTTTACAAGAGTTTAATGTAAATAAAACTCCTGTAATTAAAAGGGTTGTTATTAAAAATAGTTTTTTCTTCATAGTGAATTAATTTTAATTTATAAACCGGTTAATAATAGTCTTTAATAATACACAAATATAATTGTTTACCCTGAAATTAAAACATTAAGCATTTTATTTAAAATTTCTGCTTTTTGAAGAATAATATACACAATAGCTGCCGTAAAAAAAACAATTATTGCAAGTCTGATATTTGCGGCTTTTTTTTGTTTTTTTGTGTCGCCATGGTTATAAGAGCGGTTAAACTTTCCTTTAATTTCCGGCTTGTACTCTCCTTTTTGTAAAAGTTCTTTTTGTTCTTTATACTTATTAACTTTTTTCTCCAGTTCTTCTTTTCGTTTATCATAGTACAGAGGCTTGTATTCAAACCTGCTGTGGTTCGGCAATTTTATAAATTTCGGAAGTCGTAAAGCCATTTTAGTGTAATAAGTTTTAAAAATTATTCAAGTAAGCCGATATCGTATTTGTTTCCGCAAAGTAAGAAGTTAACACCAAAACTTATATTTATTCTTTTTGTGTTTTTTATCCAGTTATCAGACATTTTGCTTTCGTTCATAACCCAAAAAGGGGCTGAAAAATTATCGGTTAAAAGATACATCTGAAACGGCCCGAGTTTATATGCTGCTCCCATTCCTATATTATTAGCCAACCCGTCCATTAAAGAATAGCTGAACGTGTATGACCAGCCCCTAAAAAAGTTTGCATTTGCAGACAGTGTATATGATGAATATAATTTACTGTTTAAAATTGCTCCTTTATAAAGCAGTCCAAAATCTAACCAATCCGTGGCAATAACATTTGCTCCGATATAAATTTTTGTATTAAGACCTGTTGTATATGCAAGTTGTTCAACCGTTGGGTTAAATACTGTCATTAATGTGTCAACCATGTCGGCCATAATTGCACTGTCTAAACCGGCGGTTCCGCTTTGAACATCATTTAAGCTGCCTATGTATTTCCCTATATCCAATCCTGAAAACACAAACTGTGCTCTTTGTGTAAGAATTGCAGGGTTCTTTTTCCATTTAATAAAGCCTAAATCAACAACAGACGCAGAAAATAAAAACCGTTCGTTTAAAGTGTATTCAATTCCTAAGTCAAATGCTAAACCTCCGTTTCCGGGAAAAATTAAGCCGGAAATATTATTTGTAATATCATAAGGCTCAACATTAACACCGGAAATTTGATTTGTTATTGAGTCATATTCAAAATTCCATGCAACCGGAGATGACGTTCTTATTTCAAAATCAGAGTCGAATGTCCAATCATACATATCTTCATCTAACGTTGAGGTAAACCAGTCAATTTTCATTTGTTTGGTTTTAAAATTTGCATAACCGGACAGAACCTTTATTCTTCCTCCTATGTTAAGGTTTCCGAAAAAGCTTTTTGAAAGACCTACAAATATTTCTCGGTGTGCCATAAAATTTTGTCCGAAATCAAAAGAAAGAGGAGTTCTGTCGGCTCTGTAATTACCTCTTCTCAGTTCTATCAATGCTTTTGGATATTCAAAACTTTCTGATATTTTATAGTTAATTCCGAATGTCACAAACATGTTGTTTTGTAGTGCCAACCCTAAATTAAGAATAGAAAAATCTGTTTCAAGACCTATATTGTTTTTGTTTGTCAGGGCTTTTTCTATTCCGTCTAAATCTATCATAAAGGAGTCCGGAGCTGACGGATGAATTTTAACCGCATCATTAATTGTAAATCCGGAATGTACTGTATTTAAAGAAAAATTCGGCAAAACCGGGATGTCAATAAAAAGCTTACAGTTTGCTTGTTTTGCCGGGTTTGTGTTCATGCTTTGCGGAAGATGCTTCATCCAGTACAATGTGTTGTCTTGTGCAAAATTTAAGCTTACGGTTGAAAAGAATAAGATGAAACTTATAATTATTTTATAAAATTTTTTCATTGTTTTGTTTTAAAGAAAATTCAATTCTCGACTATTGTTTATTTTGTTGACGCATCAAAATCTGCCTTTATTGCAATTTGAACCCCCATTTTATAGCCTCCTAATATTTTAACAAAAAGACCTGTGTTTGAGTTATATGAATTCAACTTTCCTGTGATAATCATTTTTGAAGCATGTGAGTTTTTTAAGAAGGAGACCCTTTCTTGGTCTAAAAATATTAAAATTTCACTTTCATTTGTAAAAGTAACAATTCCTTGTGCATCTGTTTCTGCGGGCAGAAGGTGCCATCCTTCTTCTGTTACGGCAGGGTGTGAAATATCAGTAAAAACTGAATCAACAATGTTTCCTATTCCTCCTTGGTCTGTTGTGTCGGCAAAATATATTTGAGAATAGCCGTCAATGGGAAATCCGTTATCCAGTCTGATTTTTAGCGTTGCCGATTTAATTTGTTCATAGGTATCTCCGTCCCAGGCAAAATTCATTGTGTCAGACATAATAATTGTGTCAAGTCGAGCATCAAGCGGTAAGTCAATATCTACACTTATATTCATCCTTTCATCTCCGGTTACGCCGAACGGAAGAACCTGAGGGTTATGACTTCCTGTTGATAAATAAAAAGATATAAATCTCGGAACCGGGGCAAAAACATCTGCTAATACAGGAATTGCTACGGTATCAATAATGATGACGGTATCTTTTCTCGTTCCTTGTACGGTCGGTGCCGGAATATTATACTCCGTATGGTCTGTGTGAGAAATTGCAAGTGTATCATAATTATAAAATGTAAGAGTATCCATTTTAAAATATGTTACAACCGGAATTTCATTTTCTATTATAAAGCTAAACTTCGGGTTATCAAAAAACAGCTTTCCGCTTAACATTCTGTCATATACTTTCATTTTAGAAGTGTCGGTAGTAAGTTGGTGTGTGTTAGCCGGCACACTATATCCTGCAGGTGCGGGATAAACAACCGTCGGGACGGGATACATCTCTCTCATTGTTAAGGAAACAAGGTTTTTATAATACATACGAATATGTATCAGGTCTGTATCATCAACTTCAAGCCACAAAGAAGAATCATTTGCCGGTACAAAGTTTATTAAAGTTAATTCTGTATTAACAAGCGGAACTGCAATACTTCCTTCAAAATGCAAAGAATCGTTTTTCATTTTGCTGAGTTCGTCTAAAGAGAAGTTTTTTCTGCAAGAGTGCAAACTGATTAGGCTAATAATCAGAACACTTACAAAAGAAATAATATAAAATTTATTTTTCATGATATTAAGGTTTAAAATGCCGGTTAAGCAGGTTATTATGCAAATTTAATACTTTTTATTTAATCTGGTATTTATAAAGATAATTATCCTTGTTCCCTACAATCAAAGAAAACTCATCGTCTTCATCAAATCTTGTTATACTGAACAGCCCGGAACCTATTAAGGGAAAGCCTTTACAAAGTCTTCCTCGACTGTTTATTAAATATATTTTGTTTTTTGATCCGGTTCCGATTCTTATATCTTTATCGTCAAATTTATATATCGTAATATCGTTAATTAAGTTTTCATCATAAGAATATGTAAAAATTCTTTTTTTATTAAGCCCGTTATAAACTTCTGTTTGGTTTTTATCAGTAAAAATATAATCCGGGATTTTATCTCCGTTTATGTCTTTATATGAATAAAAATGCTCTTTTGAATAAGAATTGATTGTTTCTTTTTTTATTTTTCCGTTTTCGAAAATTGAATATACCGTTCCGGAAGGGTTTGTAACCGAAAAATGTGCTTTTGAGAGAGAATTATCCTGCGAAAAATATATGTCACTTTTTTCAGATAAGGGAATATTTGCCTCCGGACTGACTCTTTTTTCTCCCTTTCTGTTTAATATATAAAGTTTAGAGTTGTCTCTGAAAACAATATAATCTTTATCTTTATTTCTGAAATGCTTAATTTTTCCGGCAACAACATTTTCCGTTTTCTTAAAATTCCACCCTTCAATTATTTTTCCTTCTTTATTATACAGACTAACTTTTTTGTTTTTAGTTGCAACAAAAATGCGATAATTCTTATCTTGGTCGTAGTCAAAAATAGAAATCCCGTTTGTTGCGGGTGATTTTAATACAACAGGATATCCGTCTAACCAGTTGCCTTTTCTGTCGATACAATAAATTTTATTTTTTGTGTTAAATATCAATTGAAGTTTGTTATTCTCATAAAAATCAATCTGGTATATGTTGCTGATAATTCTTCCGTCCAATTGTCTTGTCCAAATAATTTTTCCGTTTTTATCAATTAAGTAAATTTTGTCTGCAACGTCTTGGACTACAATTTCTTTTTCTAATGTGTTGTGATTCAGAACAATCTGCGGCTTTGTTGCGATTAGGGTGTCTAACCTTACCTCCCAAACAGTTTCGGAAATTTGTTGTTTTTTTGCGTTTAATGACAGTTTTATTGTTGTGTAAATAGGATAAGAGTCTGAAATAAACTGAATTGCCGGCCCTTGAACAGAAATAAATTCTGTAGCATCTTTATCAAAAAGTTTCTTTTTATTTTTATTTAATATTTCCATTACTGCATTTTTTGAATGAAATAAATCAATATAAAAGAAAATATTTGATTGATCGGGAAAACTTTTAATAAGAGAATAGTTTTGAGATTTCCGTTTAAATGTTTTGTCTTTTTCATACGAATCAATTAAAGACTTCAAAGCATCGATATTTTCGCCGAAAACCATAAAGTCATTTATGAAAGTTACGTATTCAGCATTAACATCTTTAAAAAAAACACCGAAATACATTTCCGGAAGGTTCTTTTCCGGGATTTTTTTTATCTTATATTCTTCTCCGTTGCTTGAATATGTGTAATGATATGTTTTTGTATCTGTTTTTTTTTCTTCTGAGTCCGTTTTTATTAATTTGTTGAAAAAAATTTCTGCTTTTGTTTTGTTATTATATTTTATAAAAATAAACCTGTTTTGTTTTGCTCCGGTTTTAGTATAGTCTTCATAAACAAATGAAATTTCATTTGAGGTAAGTTCATACAGAGTGTTTTCATCGTCTGTCAGGTTATATTTTTTATTAAACGAGGCAAGTTGTATTTGATGATTATTTAATTGCCTTATTCCTCCCAGATATTCTTCATATTTATATTTAAAATTAGAACCGCTTCCTATGTTTAATATTAAAAATGAAGATGTTTTTTCGGGTAATATTCCGATTGTTTTACTTTTCTTAGGGTTTACGTCTTTAAACAGGCTTAAATATTGCATTTCGGGCTTAAGGTTTGTATGTCCTGTTATTATTATTTCTTTTCGTTTAATTGTTAAATCAAAAGCGGACCAATCTGCAAACCTTTGAAGCAATAATATTTCGTCTTTAAAAGAGCTGTTTAAAGAATAGTTTATAAATTTAAAGAACATTTTATAATTAATGTATATTGTTGCATCATTTTGCCCGTTATTTTCTTGATATAAACTTTTAAAATTATTGTCGGAAAAATATGATGCTCCGCTGTTTATGTTTTTTATTGCTTGTTGTATTAAAATCTCCGAACGACTTAATAAAAAATAATCTTCATAAAAAGTATAAAAAACTTCAAACTTATTTGATTTGTATTTTTGATTATATATTTCTGCTCCCGCAAAACTTATTTTATTTAATTTAGAATCTCCGACAAGGCTCAATATCGCATCGTTAAGTTCTTTTTTTTCTGTGTTTTTTCCGGAAAATCCTGTTGAGAATAAAAAATCTACATCTTTTTGACCGGAGAGATGTGCTGAAAAAATTACTGTTTTTTTATTGAGAAAGTTTTTAAACGTATTGTTTTTCCTTATTAAAGAGTCTATAAACAAAAAATCACTTTTAAAGTTTTTTGTAAGTTCCAGGTTTGAAAGCAACCCTTCTATATCTTTATTTTTTGTTATTTTTTTAGTTAAATAGGAAAAATCTTCTGTTTCAATAATAAAGGCTGCTTTGTTCGGAATTGCATTTATTAAAGGAGAAAGTTGTCGTTTTTCTTTACCGAAATAAACAGAAACAAAAAGGACTGCTGCAACAGCAATTACGGAAACTACCAGAAGAGCTTTATTGTTAAACATTTTATTGTTTCAATTATGTGTTTGTTAAGATATTAACGGGATTATATAAAGCAATATTTTGGTTTTATGAAAGTATAAAACTATTAGCTTTTGCATATAATTAAACTTATAATTTATTACAAAAATAGCTTTTTTTCATAATTTACACACATCTTTATTATTTAGTTTCCGTATCGTTTTCTTATTGTGTCTAAAATTTCATTAATTTCATTTTCATCCAAAGATGTCAGCAGTTTTAATCTTAGCTGTTTAAAATCTCTTAAGCCTTTAAAATATATGGCAAAATGTCTTCTCATTTCAAAAAAGCCTGTTCTGTTTCCTTTTATTTCTATTGATTTATGAAAATGATTTCGTGCAATTTCTACTTTTTCTTCGATTGTAGGTTCGGGTAAAGTTTCTCCGGTTTCTAAATAATGTCTTATTTCTTTAAAAATCCAAGGTTTGCCTATTGTTGCCCTTCCTATCATTATACCGTCAACACCATAATTGTTAATTGCTTTTTGGGCATCTTCTCCCGAATTTATATCACCGTTTCCTATTATCGGAATTTTTATTCTGGGGTTATCTTTTACTTTTTTAATTAATGTCCAATCAGAAGCTCCTTTATAAAGTTGTGCTCTTGTTCTGCCGTGAATTGTTAATGCCTTTATTCCAGTATCTTGCAGTTCCTCGGCAATTTGATCTATAATAAGGCTCTCGCTGTCCCAGCCCAAGCGAGTTTTTACCGTAACCGGCAGTTTTACGGCATTAACAATTGCTTTTGTCATTTCAATCATTTTCGGAATATCTTGTAACATTCCGGCACCGGCACCTCTTGTTGCAATTTTTTTTACGGGACATCCGTAATTAATGTCAATTAAGTCGGGGTTTGCTTCTTCGGCAATTTTTGCAGCCTCAATCATTGCATCAATTCTGTGTCCGTATATTTGTATGCCTACAGGTCTTTCTTTCTCTTCAATCTGAAGTTTCTTTAAAGACTTGTCAATATTTCTTATTAATGCTTCGGAAGCAACGAATTCTGTATATAGAATGTCGGCACCGAATTCTTTGCAAACTTGCCTGAATGAACGATCGGTAATATCTTCCATAGGAGCAAGCAACAAAGGGAAATTGTTTATTTCAATATTGCCGATTTTCATTTGACAGTTGAATTACAAACCGCAGACAGTGCAATAATCTATGTCGGGGTATTGCGGAGTTTTTATGTAAGTTTTTTAAATAAATTTTTAAAGCTTACTTTTTCATCAATAACAGATGCAAGTTTGCTTGTTTCTATTCTTTCTTGCTTCATTGTGTCTCTATATCTTAGGGTTACGGTGTTATCTTCAAGTGTTTGGTGATCAACGGTAATGCAAAACGGTGTTCCTATGGCATCGTGTCTTCTGTATCTTTTTCCTATTGAATCTTTTTCTTCATATTGACAATTGAAATCATATTTTAATTCGTTTAATATTTCTCTTGCTTTTTTGGGCAAACCGTCTTTTTTTACTAAGGGTAAAATTGCTGCTTTAACAGGGGCCAATGCCGCCGGAATTTTTAATACTGTTCTGATTTCAATCTTTCCGTCTTCTTTTTCAATTTTTTCTTCTGTAAAAGAAGTTGCCAAAACCGATAAGAACATTCTGTCAACACCTATTGATGTTTCTATAACAAACGGAACATAGGCTTTATTTAACTCCGAATCAAAGTATTGCAGTTTTTTTCCGGAAAACTTTTGGTGTTGAGATAAATCAAAATCTGTTCTGGAATGAATTCCTTCTAATTCTTTAAAGCCGAAGGGAAAATTAAATTCAATATCTGTTGCTGCTTTTGCATAATGGGCTAAATTTTCGTGGTTGTGAAATCTGTAATTTTCTTCTCCCAAATTTAATGCTTTATGCCATTTTATTCGCTCTTCTCTCCAATAATCAAACCATTTGTCTTCTTCTCCCGGACGAATAAAAAATTGCATTTCCATTTGTTCAAATTCTCTCATGCGGAAAATAAATTGACGAGCAACTATTTCGTTTCTGAATGCCTTGCCTATTTGTGCAATTCCGAAAGGAAGCCTCATTCTTCCTGTTTTTTGAACATTCAAGTAATTTACAAAGATACCTTGTGCGGTTTCGGGTCTGAGATAAATAATATCGGCATCTTCACTGACAGAACCGAGTTTTGTGTCAAACATTAAATTAAACTGCCTTACATCAGTCCAGTTTTTACTTCCAGAAACCGGACAAGTAATTCCGTTATCAACAATGATTTGTTTAACATCGTTAAGATCACTGTTTTCCATTGCCTTTTTAAAGCGGCCTAATATTTCATCAATCTTTTTTTGGCGGTCCAGGATTCTGCCGTTTGTTGAACGAAATTCTTCTTCATTAAAAGCATCTCCGAAGCGTTTTTTTGCTTTATCAACATCTTTATTGATTTTAATATTGATTTTTTCGACAAAATCTTCAATTAAAACATCAGCCCTGTATCTTTTTTTAGAATCTTTATTATCGATTAAGGGATCATTAAACGCACCGACATGTCCTGATGCTTTCCAAACCATAGGGTGCATAAAAATTGCGGTATCAATTCCTACAATATTTTCATGTAACTTTACCATTGAATCTAACCAATATTGCTTGATGTTATTTTTCAGTTCTGAACCATTTTGTCCATAGTCATAAACGGCACTTAAGCCGTCGTATATTTCGCTTGACCGGAAAACAAAACCATATTCTTTTGCGTGTGCAATAACTTTCTTAAATTTATCTGTGTCTGCCATTATAAAAATTTTGCGACAAATTTAAACATTATAAGTTGAAAGTAAAATGCCGGAAGTTAAAAACTGAGATTAATCCGGGAATTATAATATTGAAGGCAAATAAAACAAGGTTTTTTGTTAAAAAGCATTTATTTCATGCAAAGGGTGTAAAGTTTTAATGATTGTTAAAGGATAGGTTATAAACTTTGAATATTGTAAAAAAAATATTATTTTTAGGTTTTCATTTAAATTCAAGAAGTTATGAAGTGTCTATATTTTATTTTTGCCGTTACACTTATCTTTTCATGCTCAAGTGTTCAAAAAGTCGGAATAAAAGGAGAAAAGTATAAAATTTCAAAAGAGTTAAATCAATTTTTACTTGATTTTGAATCAGCTGCAAGAAATCATAAAAAAGGAGCGATGTTAAATCTTTTGGACAAAGATTACAAAAAAGAGCAGCATGACGAAATGTTAGAAGGCAGAACAAACCAGTTTCTTAATGAGTTTTTTGCCGGATACCTTATAAGTGAAAGCAAATTTAAATCTCCGGGATTTGAAAGTATTATTTCTTTAAATTTTGTAAGCATTAAACAAATCGACGAAAATTCTTTTGACGTTTCTTATATTATTAAAAGTAAGGATTTTGAGTTGGTACGAGAATGGGAAATAATAATTAGAAATGTTAACGGAAAACAAGTTTACGGGTTAGTCGGTGCATTCGGGTAACTTTTTGTTTCTTGATATCTTTCTTTTTTATTAATTAAGATTAATATGTTATGATATTTACCAAAAAAAGTATAGAGAAAAATTTGAAAACCGTTACGGAAGAAAACGAATTAATTACCGGATTTTTAGCAATAAAAAGCAATGTTTATAAACGCGGAGTTTTAGCAATAAGCTCATTCGGACGGTTTATTGTAACAAATGCTCCGCTTATCGGGAAGTTAAAAATTAAAGATTCTTTTGTTTCGGAGGATGTTGAAAGTATTGACTTTGTTTCGGAAATAAAAATGGGCGGACCCCATGTTCATATTTTAATGAAAATAAAAGGAACAGACACACGATTTACTGCTTTTTTCCATCCGGTAAACAATGATGTTGCCGTAAACGAAATTATTCAAACAATATATAAAGCAAACCCTTCAGCGATACCTGATTATTTGAAAGATAAAGAAATTATTGACTTTTTAACAACAAAAGACGGGATTTATAAGTTAACAACAAACGAAATTATTGTTCAAAAATATTCAAATAATAAAATTGAAGATAAGGAAGTAATAAATGTAAAAGATATTACTTATTTTGATGTTTATCCGCAAAAAATGGGCAGCAAAGGGATTTTATACCTCGAAGTTAACAATGAGCCAAGGGTTGTAAAGTATGAAAAACCAACAGAAGAAAATAGTGTGAAGACAATGCTTTCAGGAGGAACATCGGCAATGTTCGGTCTCGGAAAGTTAGCAAAAATGTTTTCTGACTCTGAAATAAGGGTTAACGGTCCTTCATATATGGGTAATGATGAAGAAGAGCTTGTTACGGAATTCGCAACAAAAAAATCAAAAGGAATAGAAGAGTTGGGAAATAAAATATTCAGGCTTACCGACAAAAATATTTTTTTGCTGAAAAAAGAAAAAGGAGGAAAACTGAAACCGACAGAGAAAATTGCAATCAATAATATTAAAACGTATCAAAAAATGTCAGAAATTGGTAATAATGTAACCGTTTACGGACTTTCAATTGTTACAAAAGAAAATGTAACTTATAAATTTTGGAGTTTGGATTTTATTGATAAGGTTATGGATGAGCTTAAAAGACTTTTTAACTAATAAACTAATAACTATTCGATATAAAAAATGTGTAACCTGACAGAGTTACGCATTTTTTATTTCTTTTGTAAAGACAATTCTTAAAATAAACAAATAACTTAACAGTTTATTTCTTCATGAAATATTTTATTATTCTTTTTTCTGTTTTTTTTGTGTTTTCTTGTTCAACAAGTAAGAAAGCAAGTATTTACGGAGGGGATTATAAAGTTTCAAAAGAGTTAAACAGTTTTTTAAGTCGTTTTGAGCTTGCGACGAATGAACATAATGAAACATTATTATTGTCTCTTCTTGATAAAAAATATAAGAAAGAACATTTTAACAATCTACAAAAAGAAGACAGAGAACATTTTTTTCGGGAGTTTTTTTGCGGAAAGGATATTAAAACCCGACAATATGTTTGCCCGGCTTTTAATGAAGTTATTTCAATAAGCTTTATCAGTATTTTTCAAACCGATAATGGCAACTATAAGGTAACGTACGCAATTACAACAACATACGAAGAGTTAGAGTTTATTAGAGAGATTACAGTTAAAACAGTTAACGATGTTGTTGTTTTCGGAATAACCGGAGCTTTGTATTAGTTTTTGTTTGTTATTAGACAGCTCCGGACAGGCTCAGCCACCGCCATTTAGCCTTCGAATAAATGGTTTATTTATCTAATGTTTCATAAACGGAATTTTTACTGGCAAATTCAGGAATAATTTTTTTCATAAGTGCGACAATTTCAAAATTATCGTGATTTTTAAGTACAGATATAAGTTGGTTTATTTTCGGCATTACACCATCCATAGAATATTGACGAGTTTTTGCAATCATAATCTTTTCGTGAACCGTCGGAAGTGTATTCTCCTTGTCGGCAAGAAGCTCTTCATAAAGTTTTTCTCCGGGGCGAAGTCCTGTAAATTTAAGGTTTATGTCTGTTCCGAGCTTTAAGCCGGAAAGTTTTATCATTTTTTTTGCTAAATCGGCAATTTTAACAGATTTTCCCATGTCAAAAATAAATATTTCGCCGCCATGCCCGATTGCTCCGGCTTGTAACACTAATTGACAGGCTTCGGGAATTGTCATAAAATATCTTGTTATTTCCGGGTCTGTAACGGTAACCGGGCCGCCTTCTTCTATTTGCTGTTTAAACCGAGGAATAACAGAACCGTTTGACCCGAGAACATTCCCGAATCTTGTTGTAATAAATGAAGTTTTACACGTTTGCTGCAAAGTTTGAATATATATTTCTGCAATTCGTTTTGATGCTCCCATTACATTTGTCGGGTTTACAGCTTTATCTGTTGAAATCATTACAAATTTTTCAACATTAAATTCAACAGATTTATCTGCAATAATTTTTGTACCGCCGACATTTGTTCTTATTGCTTCCGAGGGATTGTTTTCCATCATCGGAACGTGTTTATATGCTGCTGCATGGTATACTATATCCGGCTTGTATGTGTCAAATAGTTTTATTATTCTTATTTCGTTCGTAACATCTCCTATTACAATGTCAAATTCAGTATAATTATGCCTTTCTCTTAATTCAAGATCTAAGTTGTATAGTGGAGATTCTGCTTGATCTAATGCAATAATTCTTTTCGGACTGAATTTAGTCAGTTGAATTACAATTTCTCTTCCTATTGAGCCTGCAGCTCCCGTAACTAAAACAGTTTTATTAAGAACATCTTTTTTTATTTTTTCTTCCTCGAGTTTAATGGGTGCTCTTTCAAGTAAATCTTCAATGTTAATTTTTCTGATTTGGTTATAACTTAACTCTCCGTTTATCCAGTTTTTAACATCGGGCAGCGTTAATACGTTTACATCATATTCAAAACATAAATCGATAACCTCTTGTTTTTTTGGTGCAGAAATTTTGTTATCGGCAATTATAAGTTCGGTTATTTCATACTTTTGAAAAATTCGTTCTAATTCTTTTGATTTGTAAAACTTTATACCGTCTAATTGCTTTTTTTGTCCGGAATCGTAGGGGTCAATAAAAGCTTCAACTTTATACTTAATGTCTTTATCGCGTGTTAATACTCTTTTTGTTGTTATTGCATTTTCATTAATTCCGAGAATAACGATTTTTTTTTCTTCTTTAAAAAAGTTATTTGCCTCTGAGTAAACTGTTTTTACAAAAAGACGGAAGCTTGTCATTAAAAAAATACTGACAAAATAATCAATTAAAATTACAGAGAACGGAATTATATATTTTTCGGAAATAAAGAAAAATAAAAAATAGTTTGCAGCAATATAAAAGACATTTGAATATGTAATTACCAGTATTATTCTAATTGTGTCTTTTGTTCCGGTATAACGTATAATTCCTGCATAGGAACGTGTAAGCAAGAACAGAGAAAACCGAACGGTTAAAACAAAAAATATTACACGGTGTAAAGTATCGAAATAGCTGTTTGTTAAATCAAAATTAAATCGCAACAAAAATGCAAATACAACAGACATAACGGATATTGCCAAATCAATGGTTAAAATAATCCATCTTGGCGTGTGCTTGCTTAATGTTAAAATTTTGAGCATTCTGTTTATTTAGTTTCTTATGATTTCAATTTCTCCTTTTGTACCTACTTTTATAATACTTGACGGGGCTTTAGAAACTTTTTTGTTTTGATTATACTTTACAATGTAATCAACACTGTTTTTTATTTCTTCCGATATTTCTTCAAAATCAGCCGGAAAGTTTCCGCCTGAAATGTTTGCCGAAGTTGAAACAATCGGTTTTTTAAATTTTTGAATAAGTTTATCCGTAAATTCTTCTTTCGTAATTCTTATACCGATGCTGCCGTCTCGGGCAATTAAATTTTTTGCTAAATTTTTTGCTCCGGAATAAATTACTGTTGTCGGTTTTTCTGACAGTTCTGCAATATCCAATGCAATTTCCGGAACTTCTTCGACATATTGCCGAATAAAGTTAATGTTATTTAATAAGATCAGCATACTTTTTTTATCTGCTCTTTTTTTTATTTCAAAAACTTTTTGTACAGCCTCTTCATTTGTTGCATCGCACCCTAATCCCCAAATTGTATCAGTAGGATATAGGATAACACCACCGCATTTTAACACTTCAAAAGCCTTATTTACATCTTCTTGCATTTTATTTTAAATATACATTTATCAAATTTGATGCAACTTTTTCATCGTTAAATCTTTGAACATAATCATAACCTTCGGCAATCATCTTTTCTCTTAACCGGGAATCGTCCATAATGTTTTGAATTGCTTCGCTCAATTTTTCAACATCGTCAGGTTCAATGTAAATACTTGAATGTCCGCCGGTTTCACTAAAAACACCGCCTTTTGTTGTAATTACCGGAATTTTTGAATATAATGCCTCAATAATAGGAATTCCGAACCCTTCAAACAATGACGGATAAATAAAAATATCGGCTTGTTGATATATTGCGGGCAAATCTTCAAATAAGACGTTGTTATAAATAAAAAGTTTGTCTTCTAAATTATTTTCGGCGGCATAGGTTAATATTTCATTTTGGTAGTCTGTTTCTCCTCCGACAATTATCAACGGAATATCAATTTTTCCGTATTTAAGTGCTTTTAAAATTTGCAAACTGTTTTTTCGTTTTTCAATAGTTCCGACATTTAAAATATAGTTTTCGGGCAGATTGTATTTTTGAGTAACTTCTATTTTCTTTTTTGTTTCAACTTCTTTTTGAAATACAGAATTACAGCCTTGGTATACGACTTCGATTTTATTTTCATCAATACCCAAGAAATTTACAATGTCGGACTTTGTTTGCTCGCTTATTGCAATAATTGTATCTGCAATTTCACAAGAATATTTTGCTTTTTGGTAATAAATTTTTCTGTCAACAGAATTATATAATTCAGGAAATCGGATAAAAATTAAATCATGGACAGTAACAATTAGCTTTGCATTTGATTTTTTGTGGGCTTTATACGGAAGCTCTCCGCTTAATCCGTGAAAAATATTAAGCTTGTGTTCTGCAATTTTTTTTGCTATTCGAAAAGTTCTCCAATAAGATTTAAAAGTACGACTTAAAAAGAGTTTTGGTTCATAGGTTTTTACTTTATCGGGAATATCAAACTTTATGGCATTTTCCAAAGAAGGAGTATAAAGCAAATATTCGTGCGACGGATAAAATTTTGTAAGAAGCTCAATTGTGCTTCTGCTGTAGTTCCCCAACCCGCTCGTGTTAAAAAAAGCTCTTTTTGCGTCAAAACCGATTTTCATAAAACTTTTTTAGTTTGTAAAACAGAGCCTGTTTGTTTAGGCTTTTGCATTATACAGTTACATTAAATTCTCTGAGAGCATTGTTCAGAGATGTTTTTAAATCTGTTGATGCTTTTCTTTTACCGATAATTAATGCTGCCGGAACTTGATATTCGCCTGCCGGAAATTTTTTTGTGTAAGACCCGGGTATTACAACAGAGCGTTCGGGAATAACCCCCCGATATTCAACAGGCTCATAACTTGTAACATCAATAATTTTTGTTGATTTGGTTATTGCAACATTTGCACCCAGAACAGCTTCTTTTTTTATTCTTACACCTTCAACAACAATACAGCGAGATCCTATAAAACAACCGTCTTCAATAATAACGGGAGATGCTTGAACCGGCTCTAAAACACCGCCGATGCCGACACCTCCGCTTAAATGTACGTTTTTCCCGATTTGAGCACAAGAGCCTACGGTTGCCCATGTGTCAACCATTGTTCCTTCATCAACATAGGCTCCTATGTTTACATAAGACGGCATTAAAATTACACCTTTTGAAATATATGAACCATACCGTGCGACAGCATGGGGAACAACTCTTATTCCCAGTTCTTTATATCCTTTTTTTAAGGGTATTTTATCATGAAATTCTAAATCTCCGGCTTGCATTGTTCCCATTTCTTGAATCGGGAAATATAATATTACGGCTTTTTTAACCGAGTCGTTAACTTCCCAATATCCGTTAACTCGTTCAGCCACTCGAAGTCTGCCTTTATCAACTTCTTCAATTATTTTTCTGATGGCTTCCCGGGTTTTGTTTTCTTTTAACAAACTTCTGTTTTCCCATGCCGAATCAATAGTTTTGAATAATTCTTTATTCATTTTTAAATATTATTTCGTAAAAATAAAAATAAATTCTGACCAAAGTCACTTTTTATTTTTTTATATGCAATGTTAATTTGTTTTATCGGAAAAAATAACCTTTACAAGTTTGTTTTTTATATATTCGGCTTTATAAGTTAAATTTCCGTATTGATTATATTTTATAACAAAACCGTGAACTTCGCCTTCTTTGTAGTCGGTTTCTTGTTGAAGTTTTCCGTTAGGATACCAAGATTTTATTTTTCCGTTTCTTCTGCCGTTTTTATATGACTCGTCTCTTATTTTCATTCCGTTTCCTGCAAAAACAAACCATTTTCCGTCTTTTTTCCCGTCTGTATAAAATCCGGTTATGTTTACGCTTCCGTCAGGATTGTATGTTTCGTATTTTCCGTGGTATGTTCCGTTTTTGAATGATTCCGTTTTTTCTTTTAGACCCTTTTCGTTCCAATATTCGCAAATTCCGGTTTTTATATTTTTTGAATAGTTAACAGAGTACTTAAGTTTTCCGTTTTCAAACCATCCTTTCCAATTTCCGTCCATTTTGCCTTCCGTAAAATTTCCTTTCATTTCAGGCTTTCCGTTTTCAAAATATGATGTCCACACTCCTTCTTCTTTGCCGTTTTCAAAATTACCCTCATAATATAACTGTTGGTTTTCATAAAGAACTTTCCAAAGACCTGTTTTTTTATCGTTTTTATACTCTCCGGTTTTCCAAATTTTTCCGTTAGGATACCAATATGTCCAAACTCCGTTCATTTTTCCGTTTATATAATTTCCTTCATTCCCTTTTATTGTAATTGTATCATTATGGATGATGTTTGTTTGCCAATAAGTCCAGAAACCGTGCATTGTGTCATTTTTGAAGTTTCCGGAGATATCCGGATTTCCGTCTTTATTATACCATTTTGCTTTTCCGTTTTTCAGTCCGTCATTAAAATTAATTTCTGCTTTAAGTTTTTCATTTTCAAAATATGATTTATGCAAACCGTCTTTTTTTCCGTTTATATATTTTCCGGTTCTTTTGATATTTCCTTCCGGGTACCAAAATGTCCAAACACTGTCTTTTAACCCGTTTTTAAGTTTTCCCTGCATTAACTTTTGCCCTGAATAGTAATAAGAAATATTTAGGCCGTTTTCATAATTCAAGATGCTTTCAATATTACCGTTTTTATACCAAGACAGCCATTTTCCTGTTTTTTTTCCATTTTCATATCGTCCTTTTGAAAAGATTTTTTTATTGTCAAAACATTCTGTCCAAACAGAGTCTTTTAAACCTAAGACATACTTTCCTTCCGATTTTAAGTTTCCGTTTTCATAAAAAGATTTAAAATAGCCGTTTCCGCTATTAATTATGGTATCGCCTTTTGCTGTGCAGTAATTTAAAAGTATTAATGTGTCATTTATGAATTTTTCCTGGGACTTGATTTTTCCGTTGATATAATAATAGTTCCAGGTGCTGTCTCTTTTTCCGAGTGTATATTTGCCGGATAGTTTTAGTGTGCCGTCTCGGTACCATTCCTTATAATGCCCGGACTGAATTCCTTTAAAAAGAAAACCTTCGTTTTGTTTCTTTCCGTTACTAAAAAAATAAGTAACTCTTCCGCTTACTTCTCCTTTATGAAATTCTGATTCTTGAACGAGTATTCCTTCTTCATTCCAGTATTTCCAAACACCTTCTTCTTTTTCATCTTTAAAAACACCTTCGCTTTGTTTCTTTTCATTTTTCTCATCCCAATAAAATGTTTTAATATTTTGTCCGAAAAAATAAATCGAAAGGAATAAAAAAGTTAAAAAAAGTGTTATTTTTCTGTAATTCATTTCTTTATTTTTTTTTGTTTTTATATTAGCACCCAAATTTAAAGTGATTTTTTGAATTTCTGTTATTTTTTCTTTTAGTTTGTAAAAAGTTTCTTCTCTCGCAATGATAAAAAACATTAAAAAGAAATATTGGTTGCGGTTTTTAATAGGCGGCATTATCTCGTTTGTATTGATATATGTTTTTTATCATATATTAAGAAAGAATGACGTTATTGATGATTTGTATGTTGATATATTAAATTATTATGCAAAGATATTATTAATTTGCTCTAAGTTTATTACGGAATTGTTTGGCTTTGAGGTTGTAACTTTTGGAAAAACTGTAAAAATAATTGATGACTTTAAAGCTTCCGGAGTATATTTAGACCGTGGTTGTATGGGGAGAAATGTAATGCTCGGCTATGCTGCATTAATTGCTGTTTTTCCCGGAAAGTTTTTACACAAACTTTGGTATATTCCGATGGGTCTTATTGTAATTACATTTGTTAATATATTAAGAATTTCGGGGTTAGCAATTACGGCATACTGTTGTCCTCAATACAGTGATGTTAACCATTATGTTATTTTTAAAGTTGTGGCGTGGGTTGTTATTTTTATTTTGTGGATTATTTGGTTTAATAATTTCAGCCCTTTTGCTAAAAAGAAAAAACTAAAAGCATAATGATATTTTATATCCGTTATATTTCCGGATGTTTATCACACACCCGTCCTCAAAGATTAAATATTGCCCCTTTATTCCGGCAAGGTTTCCTTTGTATTGTTTATCCTTTTCTAAATTAATGCTTTTTATTTTTTCGGGGTAAATGTTAACAGGGTATTTTATTTTTAAAATGCTGTTATCTTTAACGATGTAGTTTGTCAGGTCGCTCCGTAAAAGATTTATTGCTTTTTCTTTTTCTGCAACCAAGTCAATAGTGTAATTAACTTGATTTTTAAGCATTTTTTGCCAACTTGTTCTATCAGATATGTGTTTTTTTAAATCAATTTCAAGCAAACCTGCTAAATATCGATTCGGAGTTTCTGCAAATTTAATTGCCTTAACGGCTCCTTGGTCTATCCATCTTGTCGGAATTTGTGTTGCTCTCGTAACCCCGACTTTAAGACCGCTTGATAATGCCAAATAAACAATATGTTTGCTTAAACAATTTTTTTTTGACCATTCGGAATCTCTGGATATTCCGAGATGTGCTTCGCATAACTCAGGTCTTAAAATGCAAGGAGCAGTTTGCGGAACAGAAGCAAAACAAGGATAACAATAGCCTTGTGCAAATGATTTTATTGTTTTATTTCCACATTCTATACAGTTTATCTCGTCAAGCCAACTTATTTCAAGTTCTTTTTCGATTAAAGTATTCATTTTAACCTTTTCGTCTGATAATATTAATGTATATTCAACCAAGCCTTCATTAATATTGGTTGACATTTTTATTAAATTCCCGATAATTTCCATAGTTTACAAAATTAAAATATTAAACCGGTAATAAAACAATTTACAACCAACATTCCGACAAAAAGATATATTGCTGTAAATTAGCACATTCTAACGGTATCCTGATTCTATTTTTGAAAAATAAATATTAAAATTATAAAAAACACTGCCTTGTTATGCAAGGTTCTAAATGTTTTACATATCTTTGCATAAGCAACAACTAAAAACAAACAACTATGGAGAAAATAATTAATATAAGCATTAATAATAAAGAGTATAGATTTATGGAGTCTGCATATATGGTTTTATCTGACTATAATCGTTTTTTAAAAAGAACAATTAAGGATAAAAACAGGTTATGTGACATAGAAATTCAGATTTCAGTATTATTAGATATGGAAACTGAGAACGAGAAAGTAAAAAAAATTGTAAGTACTGAAATAATGAATGAAGTAATATCTGTGTTAAAAGAAAATCAGAAAATTTATTATCCGGCAAGAAGGATTAAACAAAAAAAACAAACTTATAAAAGAAAAACACGAAAGCACTCTGAGGTTAAAAGAGATATTAAAAACAATGTATTAGGAGGGGTTTGTGCGGGTATTGCCGACAGATTTAACATTGATACAGTTTTTGTAAGGCTCGTATTTGTTGCATTAGGGTTGGTAACCGGACTTTTTGTTGCTCTATACATTATTTTGTGGGTTGTTTTACCTGCAAATGAGTATAACTATGAGAGAAGTGTTTAGTTTATATAATAAGTTAAGTAATAGAGAAATGAAAATTCAAAATGCAAAAGCACAAATGAGAAAGGGGGTCTTGGAATATTGTATTTTATCAATACTTTCAGGAGGAGATGCTTATGCATCAGACATTATAAAAGAACTTAAAAATGCAGAATTAATTGTTGTCGAAGGAACACTATATCCTTTATTAACAAGACAAAAAAATGCCGGGCTTTTAAGTTACAGGTGGGAGGAATCAACTCAAGGGCCTCCGAGAAAATATTATCGCTTAACAGAAACCGGAGAGCAATTTTTAAGAGAGTTAGATAATTCATGGAATACGCTTACAGCATCAGTAAACAATATAAGAAATTTGTCAAAATCAAATAACATTAAATAATGAAGAAAACAATAAGGATTCATATAAGCGGATATATTTTTAATATTGATGAAGATGCCTATCAAGTTTTGGAAAATTGGTTAGACAGTGTTTCCAAACAATATGAAAATGAAAATGACGGGGACGAGATATTTAAAGATATTGAAATGCGAGTTGCAGAACTTTTTTATGATAAAATCGGTTCGGAAGGTGTGATTTCAATAACAGAGGTTAGCAATATTATTAAAATTATGGGACAACCCGAAGAATTTGAAGATAACGAGCAAACAACAAAAACAGAAAACACATCTTTCAAAAAAACAGAGAAGAAAAAAACAAAGCAAAAACGATTGTATAGAAGTGAAGAAGACCATGTTATAGCCGGTGTGTGCAGCGGGCTCGGAGGTTATTTCGGGATTGATCCCGTTCTTGTTAGACTTGCATTTATTATTGCAATAATAATCGGCGGATTCGGGACAATTTTGTATATTATTCTTTGGATAATTATTCCTAAAGCTGAAACAGTTTCGCAAAAACTTGAAATGAAAGGAGAGCCCGTAAACATTTCAAATATAGAAAAAGCAATCAGAGAAGAGTTTGAATTTGTTAAAGAAAAGTTTAACAGAAAGAAACGAAAAAAGCACTGATCAGAAAATTTATTAATATTCCCACTTTTTTAGTCTTTCAAAAAGGCAACAGATTTAATTGTATCCGGAGCAATGTTTTTAACTGTCTTATAAAATTTTGTGTTGTTTTTCTCTTTTGTCCCGATTATATTATAGCTTTTGTCAAATCCTGCAAAGAACAATAACAAAACACTCAAAAGATAGAGGTATTTAATAACACTCGCAATTATACCCAAAGAAATATTTAAAATTCCTTTTGGCTTACTTCCGGCTCCCTTTTCAATTCTGTCGGCAACAAAATTAGATAACCAAACAGTTGCTGAAAAAAGAAATGCAAAGATATATAAGTGAAGGGAAGGGAGGTTTTCGTTAGACCTTATCCTTTCTCTTATATAATCAGCAATTCCCTCAGACATATATCCGAATATTGCTATCCCCGAAACTATAATTAATAACGAAATTGCATGAACAACAGGCCCTCTTTTGTATCCCTTAAAAATTGCAAAGATTAGCACTAAAACGATAAAAACATCAAGAAAACTAATGGTAGCATCTATTTCCATAACAAAAAAATATTTTGAAAAACAAAGTTAGTAATAATAAAATGAAACGACTCTTAATTTAATAAAACCCGAGTCAAGTTACGATTCAGTCTTCTGTAAAAGCAACATTATTGCCCTTATAATCAAAGTTTTTCAGGAGTGTCGGGTTTGTCCCGTTTTTCCATTTGTTTGTTATAGAATCCGGAAACTTTGTTGCCCATATCGTTAAAAAAACTTTTTGTTTTGTTTGCAAATTCGGTAAATTTCTCGTCTAATTCATCAACAAAACTATCTTTATTGTACTTTTTTTTGAACGCATTTGATTCTTCTTCAAACTTATCGTCAGCAACTGTTTTAAGCTTTTCAAGAGCAATATCAAAATCCTCTTTTTTTTGTTTTAATTTTTCAAGCTCTTCATCAATCTCTTCCTTTTTCTTTTCTGCATATAGTTCTGCTTTTTCGATTTTTGTTGCAAGTTCTTTTGAAATAATACCTGCATCTTTTAAAAAAAATTCTTTTTTTTCCATTGTTTATATTTTAGTAAATTATACAAAGTACGTAAAGTTAAGGATTTTTTGTTAATTTTTATCCTGTTGAACCAATTTAATACACCTGTTTAGTTTATATAAACATTTAAAAACTATTATTGCATATTCATTACTAAAAGAAAAAACCAGCCTGTTTTAGGCTGATTCTAAATATTTCTGTTTTATCAATACACTCTAATTAAAGCCGGTTAACTTAGTCAAGTCCTTTCTTGGGTTTATTGTCATTACCGGTATTTTCTTTTCATTTGCAATTAATTTTTGTTCAGATGCCCCTAACATATAATCGTGAAAACTGATATTCTTTGTTGTCGTAATCATAATCAAGTCAGCTTTTATTTCATCTGCATATAACAATGCTTCGTCAGACAAGTTCTTGCCTTCTAATTTTACAATATCATAGTCAACTCCTTTCTCTGTCAGGAATTTTTTTGCAATCATCATATTCGCGATAATTTTCTTTTTGAAAATTTGATCATTTGAATCAATGTAGCATAAATAAAACTTTGACTTAAAGAAGCGATGTATAAATTCAGCCCAAACTAACTTTTCTTTTTCAGAAAATTTGAAATCAACAGGAAAAACAATCTTGTTTAGGTTGTCACTTTGCGGACTGTCCTGAACAACAATAAACGGAGCAGATGATCCTATAATAACTTTTAATGCCCAACTTCCTGTAAATTTTTGCATTCCTTTAATGCCGTGTGTTCCCATAATCGCAAAAAAAGCATTTTCCTCATCAATTATTTTATTAATGTCGGTAAAAATACTGCCTTCCCTTACAACAAACTTAGGCCTGATGCCATATTTTTTTCCTTGTTCAAGAACCGTTGATTCAAGCTTTTCTGTTGCTTTTTCAATTTCAGACTTCTTTTTAACAATATGAAGAAGCAAAATGTCACACTTTACAATTTTTGCCATTTTTTCAGCATGTTGCAATGCAAATTCTGCTAAATCCGAAAAATCCCAAGGAATAATTATTGGTCTGTTATTATTCATAATTTCAATATAATTATTATTAGCATTCAAATTTATAAATAATTTATTTGAATATCAAGAAAATTCGCATATTAAAAAATAAAAGCAACCATATTAAAAAATAATATTGACAGAATATTTAATTTTATTATTTTTACACTCACGTTTTTAAAATCGATTTTTTATGGCAACCGAAAATGAAAAAAAAATTCAAGCAGAAATTCAAGTCTTAAAAGAAAGAGTTGAAGCATTAGACCAACTGAATAAAGAATTGGCAGAACAAAATGAAGAGCTAAGAGAGGAAAATGATAAACATGCTGAAATGTTGGCCTTTTTACCGACAGATGCAAAAAGACAAATGAACAGAAAAACAAAAACTTCTTCTTTAAGGTATAAAATGGTAACGGTTCTTTATTCTGATGTTAAGGGCTTTACAGAGCTGTCAAAGGAGCAAGATGCTGAAGCCCTTATTGATGAGTTAGACAATTTCTTTTTTGCTTTCGATGAGGTAGTTGAAAAGCATAATATACAAAAAGTTAAATCCATTGGTGATACTTTTATGTGTGCGGGAGGAATTCCGAAGAAAAACAGAACAAACCCTGTTGAAGTAATTATGGCTGCCCTGGAAATGCAGGCATATCTAAAAAAACTTCAGGAAGAATCAAAAAAGAATGATCGAAAAATTTGGAGTTTAACTTTCGGGGTTCATACCGGACCTGTTACGGCTACTGTTTCAGGAAAAAAGAAAATTTCATACGACATAAAAGGTGATACGGCAAACATAGCAAGTCGAATTGAATCTGCAAGCAACCCGACAGAAATTAGTGTGTCGGGAATGACTTATGAATTTATTAAAGAGTTTTTTGCATGTGAATTTCGTTCAAAAATGCCGGTAAAATACAAAGGAGATGTTCCGGTTTATATTATAAAAGGATACAGGCCCGATCTTTCGATTGACGGAAAAGGAAAAATTCCGAATAGGGCTTTCCGAACAAAGTTTCAGATTATTAAATTCGAAGACTTAAACGACTATGTTCTTGACAGGTTAGAAAGGGAGTTACCTAAACACCTTTATTATCACAGTTATAAGCACACAATTGATGTTACAATAGGAGTTGAGATTATCGGTTATGGCGAAGGCGTCGGAGAAGAAGATATGTTATTACTTAAAACAGCTGCATTATTTCATGATTTCGGTCAGGTTGAAGGAGCAATTGACCACGAAGAAAAAGGGTGTAAAATTGTCGAAGAAATTCTTCCGAAATTCGGTTATGATAAAGAGCAAATTGAAATTATTAAAGGAATAATAATGGCAACCAAATTACCGCCACAACCCAAAACATTGTTAGAACAAATTATTGCAGATGCGGATTTGGATTATTTAGGCAGAAGGGACATGGTTCCGGTTTCGGACACCCTGTACCAAGAGCTTAAAGTTCAGGGTATTATCGGCTCTTTTAATGACTGGAATAAATTACAAGTAAAGTTTTTAAGTGTACACCAATATTTCACAAAAACCGCTCGAAATATGCGAACCGTAAATAAGGAGGTGCAAATAGAACGAATAAAAGAGCTCATTACTGAAGATTAAGTTAAAGGGTTTTGATGTGACATCAAAACCCTTCTTGTTTTATAACATAAATTATAAAATAATAATTATATAAATTTGAACATTAATTTCTAAATAATTTAACATGAAAAACATAAACTGGAGAGAACTTCCGTTCGGATACATTAAAACGGATTATAATGTTAGATGTTACTACAGAAACGGAGAGTGGGGACAAATTGAAGTGTCTTCTTCCGAACATATCCCGATTCATATTGCCGCAACTTCGTTGCATTACGGACAAGAAGCTTTTGAAGGAATGAAAGCTTTTACAGGGAAAGACGGAAAAATAAGACTGTTCAGATGGGAAGAAAATGCAAAAAGACTGCAAGACTCTGCAAGAGGTGTGCTAATGGCAGAACCGCCGGTTGAATTATTTAAAAAAATGATTAACAGAGTAATAAGAAAAAACAAAAAATTTATTCCGCCATACGGAACCGGAGCATCTTTATATATCCGACCTTTATTAATAGGTACAGGACCACAAGTCGGAGTTCGTCCGGCAGAAGAATATTTATTAGTTATTTTTGTGACACCTGTCGGACCGTATTTTAAAGCAGGCTTCAGCCCTGTTTCAATGTTAATTACCAGAGAATATGACAGAGCTGCACCCTTAGGAACAGGACAATATAAAGTCGGGGGAAACTATGCTGCAAGTCTGACATCTATGAAGAAAGCTCATGACGGCGGGTATGCAAGTGTATTGTACCTTGATGCAAAAGAAAAAAAATACATTGATGAGTGCGGTCCGGCAAATTTTTTCGGCATAAAAAACAATACATATATTACTCCTAAATCAGATTCTATTTTACCGTCAATAACGAACAGAAGTTTAATGAAGTTAGCAGAACATCTGGGATTAAAAGTCGAAAGAAGACCTGTTGAGTTATCAGAATTAGAAACTTTTGAAGAAGCCGGAGCTTGCGGAACAGCTGCTGTTATCAGCCCGATAAAAAAAATAACGGATGATGAAAACGGGAAGGTGTATTTTTTCGGCGACAAGCCGGGAGAAGTTTCTACAAAGCTGTATAACAAGCTGACAGCAATTCAAACCGGAGACGAGGAAGATGTTTTCGGTTGGGTTGATATTATAGGATAAAAGCATTAACTTTAGTAGAGTGTAAGAACTGTTTACTGTTTTGACATTATCCAAAACAAGATGTGAATCTGATTCAAAAATCGGCTTCACATCTTCTTATTTTGGACAGTCGTCTCTTTAAAAAGGGACATCCATTTTTAACATTATTACCCTTAGAAATCAATAAACCTCAGCCCTACCATTACAGGATACATTTCGGGACCTTTTCCGCTGTTGAACAAAGGGGTCATACTGTATTCAACAAATACTCCGACATCTCCGTATCCGGCACCTGCAGAAAATCCGTATCTGAATGCTGATAATTGAAAATTATCGACTATTTTGTCTTTATATTTTCTTCCGTCAATAAAATATACTAATCGTTGTTTTGACCACCCTCTGATACTTCCGAAAATGCCTGCATTAAAGTATAGTTTTTTGCCTTTTACGGGAACTTGATATTCTAATATAAGCGGAACTTTGATGTAAGCAACGTTTAATTTGTTTTTTTTGACTTTAATATTGTCCGTATTGATAACCTCTGCCGCTATTATATTATTTTCTCCTTCATACAGGTAAATATCTTGTTCCAAGTTTAAACTGCTCCATTGAATTCCGGTTCCGGTTGCAATTCCGAAATGATACTTGCTTATGGGAATGTTTTTTTCAAAAACATTTAAACCGTAACTGAATGTTTTTTCAGGAACAATCTCCATGAATACAGCATCCTCTCTGCTTATAATGGTTTGCGAATTATTCAGAAAGTTGAGTAATGCTATTTCTAAGCCTGCCCAATGAGCATTAAATTTCTTTTTCTTAATATTGTTGCCGACAACTATTTTGCCATTTTCAGAATCAATTTCCGCCATTTCTGAGTCAATTTCGTCTAGTCCCTTTTTAATCTCCTCAATCCCTTTTTCAATTTCTTTTATTCCGTTTTCAAATGCAAATTTCTTTTTTGTGTTTATTTCAAGAATTGATTTTTGCTTTTCTAATTCGGATTTTTGTTTCCCTAATTCAAGTTTTTGTTTTTCAAGTTCGCCTTTTGCTTTTTCAAGTTCATCCGAATTATTTTTAAGATTTTCTTGTTCTGTTATTAATTTTTCACGGTCGCTTATAAGTTTTTGTTGTTGTCTTATCAATTCTTGCTGGTTTTTTATTATATCTTCTGCAAGTTGAATTTCGGTTATAAATGATTCTTTGCCCTTTTCTAAATTATAAATTGCATTTTCTTTTTGGGTTTTATTTTCAACTATAATAAGTTTCTTTTTCCCTATTTCGAATTCAGTTGTGTCTTTTTGAGCAAATCCCTGAATATTAATGCTTGCAAAAATTAACGATATTAAAACTGTTTTTATGTATGTTTTTTTCATTATTCCTTATTTTTAACGGTTTGTTTTATTTATTAAATGTTTTACTTATTTTAAAATTTGATGCGTAAAGATTCAGTTTTTCAATACTGCCGTCTTTTTTGTATTTATTATTCATCTCAAAATCACTTGATGATACTTTTTTCCAAATATTGACACCTGTTTCTGCATATCTCCAGAGAATTTCTTTTTTCTTTTTACCGTTTTCAGCAAAAGTTGTGTTTATTTGAGAGATTTCAATTTCCGGTTTTATTTTGTTCAAGATAAGAGCCTCATGTTTTATTTCGGGAATCTGAACAGTTATTTCATTGTACAAATTTTCCGTTGCATGAGGTTCGTTATCATTGAACGCAAGAAGATTGTTTGATTGATTTTGCTTGTTTGTTTGATTATGAGAATTTATTACTTCTTGCTCTTTTTCTTTAATTGTGTTATTTGTAATAATTTTTTCTGAATCATTTTCAAATGCTTTTTTGTTGTTTACAGCTATTGAAATTGATTGTTTCCCGAAACTATTTGAGTTGTTAGTATTTGAATAGAATTGATTTAACATTAATAACAATGTAATTACTGCAGCTGCCACATAAGAACTTACCTTAACATAAAACGAAACAGTTCTTTTTATTAGTTGCGTTTTATACGGGTAAATATTATTATTATCGGGCAACAGTTTTGTGTTTTTTATTAATTTGAACTCCTTGATTTTACAGGGGTTTTTATTTAACTCTTTGTGTAATTCAAGTTTTTCTGCTTTTGTATTATCATCCTCTGTGTCGGCAATTGCCAGATATTCAAATTGGGTTATTTCAAAAAACTGTGATTGTGTTTGCTTTATTAAATTTTCTTTTTGTGTATATTCGACAGTCTCAGCCTTTAATATAATATTTTCAAAACTTTCTAATTCGTCTTTCAAGTCCGGATTTCCAGTTAAAAATTTATTTAAATCCTTGATTTGAGATTCAGATAAGTTTCCTTCGATAAAATCTAAGAAAAATGCTTCGTAATTATGTTTATTAATTGTTTTCAAGTTGAATTAGATTTTTTATACTATATTTTCAATTTTTCCGATATAATTTTTTAAAAAAACTCTTGCCCTGTAAATATATACTTTAACCTGTGCCTCTGATAACTCGGTAATTTCTGCAATTTCTTTGTATGAATATCCCTCATAATCTCTTAACAAAATAACCGATTTTTGTGTTTCTGACAATTGTTTAATTGCTTCGTGCAAAATTTCTTGAATATCAGAATAATTATCCTCATGAATTGACTCAAACACTTGCCTGTCATTTGTTAAACTCATTCTTTTTTCTTTTCTGATTACATCAATCATCGTTCTGTACGCTGTTGTAAATAAGTATGATTTTGCTTTTTCGTAAATGACTGCTTTTCTGTTTATCCACAACTTCTCAAAGCTGTCCTGAATAATATCTTGTGCTCGCTCTTCATTTTTTAAATTTTTAAGAATGAAACGATAGACATTATCAGAAAACCTATTTACAGTTTTATTGTATTCGTTTATTGTCATTTAATCTTGCGTTCGGTAATAAGACGAATAAGAGTTTAATTTGTTACATGAAAAGTTGGAAAAATAATTTTAAATTCTCAAAGATTTATATGTCCCTGCTAATCTGCAAAATACACAAGGTGCTTTTTTTTACTAAAAATCATTTTAGCGTTTTTAAAATAGCTTTTGTATATTTGTTTATTCATTTCATTTAGTAAAATAAATCAATAATGGTAATAGAAGGCATTTTTTACGTTATTTTTTGGATTATTTTCTTTATATTAATCGGGTTAAGTATTCATTTGGTTAATGTTTCGAAAGATGAAGGATTAAGTATTGTATTCGGAGTTTTGGTTTTTCTTTTGTTTTTATTAGCGATGAAGCCTGAATTAAAGCCGGTTAAACCGTTAAAAGATATAATTCTGGCAACTGTTCAATTTGATTGGTTAACTTTTATTGCCGGCGGCATTGTTTTGGGCAGCATCGGTTTTTTGGGAATGAAGTTTTTAAAGAAACATAAAGTTATTGCAAAACTTGCATCTTCTTTTTTGATTTTTATTGCCCTTACATTCGGAGTTTCACTAATTTGGATGACATCAATTGCTCCGATACTTTCTAATGCTTTGCTCGGCTTAATGTTTACGGGCTTATTTTCGTATTTATTTTTAAAGTAATTTATTTTTTAACTGCTAATACATATTGACCGAATTTAAAGTTTTTTACTGTTAATATACCTTCAAATTCATTAATTTCAGTTGATTTTGTATCAATTTCTTCAAATTTTGTATAAACATTCGGACGATAAAGAAAAACAGCCTCATCAAAAAACTCATCAAAATTATTTTCTGTCATACTTGCAAAAAAGCTACCCTCTGCTGAATATTTATCGGTAGCAGCACCCCTGATTTCCCAATATTGAACATCGGATAATTTATAACCTTCAATGTTTTTATACTCCGGTTTAATAAAGTTTACAATGCTTTGCACAACAGCTTTTTCTTTTAACTTGCTGAAAATTATTGAAAAATCTGTATAGGGAAAGTTATATGTTTCCGGTTTTGTAAAGATCTTATAATTATCAACCGTAGCATCCGAAATTTGTTCTTCTGCATCAATTAATACTGCAACGGGCTTAGAAGAAAGGAAAAAATTTAATGTTTCACTCGGACCGGACATAACTGCTCTTTTTTTGTGAAACCCTAAATTTTCATCAACAAACGTCAGATTAATTTTGTTTTGTTCTCCGTAAAAATCACGAGCAACCAATCTTTGGGCTATTATTACTTCTGCCTTGTATTCTGTTTTTATTTTTTCAACATTAAATGAATTTATTGAAAAATGCGGAAATCCTTTTTCAAATACCCAGGTGTCAAAAAACGGAATCAAATCTACTCCTGAATGCTTTGACATGAAATCTCTGAATTCGTATGTGTCGGCAGCTCTGTACGAAAATGCTTTCATGTAAGCCGTAAGAGAATTAAAAAATAAACTGTCGCCCATATAATCTCTTAATGTATGAGCAACATCGGCTCCTTTATCATAAACTGTTGTTCCGTATGTATAATCATGAGGTACACCATAAACAGCTCTGTATCCGTTATCACGAATATGTGCCTGAGTCAGTACTTTTATATGATTTTCTCGAACATACTCTTTATACGCTTCTTTTCCGTAAACATCTTCTTTAAATAATGCTTCCGAAAAGGATGCCCAGCCTTCATTCAGCCACATATCACCGGAGGTTCTGCAGGTAACTAAATTCCCGAACCAATGATGCGAAAGTTCATGTGCCATTAATGTTTCTCGAAACAAAGTACTGTCAAAAGCATATTCAGGATAAGCAATATTGCAAACATGTTCCATTGCTCCGGAAGTAAAAGGAACCTCCACATAACCTACCCTGTCCCAAACATACTCTCCGTATCCTTTTTCAAAAGAAGCCAGTGCTTTCTTTAAGTTTTGAAAAGAATAAACAGCGTTTTCGTAATCTTCGGGATAAACATAGAGACTAATCGGAATATCTCGCTTTATACCTTTATAAATATCTTCAACAATATCATATTTTGCAACGGCAACCGACACCAAATATGTTGGAACTTCTTGTTTTAAACTCCAAGAAAACGTAACTGTTTTATCTTCATTTTTTGTTTCACTTTCAAGAACTCCGGAGCAAACTGCTTTGTATCCTTCAGGAACTTTTATATTATAATTATAAGTTGCTTTATCGGTAAAGCTGTCGATACACGGAAACCAAACCCTGCCGAAACTGTGTGGCTCGGCTGCCATACCGACACCAATATTATATGCAGTGCTGTCGGAAAAGAAAAAGCCGCCCCAAGACGCATCTTGCACCGGATGACCGTGATAATAAATATTAAGTTGTGTGCAACATTCTCCGTCTGAAACTTCAGGTTTGTACGGAATAATGATGTATTTTCCGTCGTATTTATAATCCGTAACTTTTTCATTAAACAAGAAAACGGAGTCAATTTCCATTTTCAGTAAGTCTAATTGAATTTCCGTAATATCTTTTTTAACAGGACTTAATTTAACAACCGTATTTCCGGAAATCTCTCTGTTTATAAAATTTGTAATATCCAAGTTTATTGAATAATGTAAAACATCAATATTGTTTCTGAAATCTTTGTTTTGGGCAAAAATTATATTTGAAAAACATATGATTATTATAATTGCCGTAAAATGCTTTTTCATTTTCTCAAAAGTTAAATCCATGCAATAATTTAAAATTGCCGTATAAACATTTAATTAATTTTATCCTCGCATCAAATCCTCTATTTCCTTAACCGTTTTCGGAATCGGTTTTCCGAGAACTCTGCAAGAATCTTTTGTTATTAAAATATCATCTTCAATTCTGATACCACCGAAATCTCTGTATTCTTCTACCTTATCGTAATTAATAAAGTCGGTATGTTTTTTTTCTTTTTTCCAAATATCGATTAATGCCGGAATAAAATATACACCCGGTTCAACGGTCATAACAAATCCTTCTTCAAGTTTTCGTCCCATTCTTAAAAATGCTAAGCCGAATTGCTCACTTCTTTTATATTCATCGTTATAACCCACAAAGTTTTCACCGAGACCTTCCATATCGTGAACATCAAGCCCCATCATATGTCCTAAGCCGTGAGGATAAAATAATGCATGTGCTCCGTTTGCAACAGCAACATCAACATTTCCTTTCATTAAACCTACTGCTTTTAATCGCTCGGCAATTATTTTTGCAGACAGCAGGTGCATATCTTTGTATGCAACTCCAGGTTTGCTGTTTTTAATAACTTCAACATTTGCGTCTAAAACAGCTTCATATATATCTTTTTGTTTTACAGAAAACTTTCCGCCTACAGGCGAAGTTCGGGTAATATCGCTGCAATAATGCATGGCAGATTCAGCTCCGGCATCTGCAACCAATAATTGACCGGCTTTTAGTGTGTTGTTATGGTGGTGATTATGAAGAATTTGCCCGTTTACGGATAATATAACAGGAAAAGAAACAGGACCTCCGTGTGCCAAAGCAATACCTTCCATTTTTCCGAAAATTTCTTGTTCTGTCATTCCGGGCATTGCCATTTTCATTGCTGTTGTGTGCATTTTATATGCAACATCAACGGAATGTTCAATATCTTCAATCTCATATTTATCTTTTACGGAACGAAGTTTAACAACTGCTTTTATCAGTTCCTCCGAAGTGTTTTTATTTAAATCATCGGCAGGAATTCCCAATAATTTTTGAAGTTGTAATTTTGTTTTTGCACGATAAACCGGTAAGAAGTGTATTTTTCTGCCTTGTTTCAAGGCTTTTTCAATAAACTCATCGGCTTTTTGCAAAGGTGCAGTATTTTTTACACCATTTTTTAAAGAGAAATCTTTCATTGTCGGAAGCTCTCCCATCCAAATAATATCATCAATATCAACATCGTTACCGAACATATATTCTTCTCCTGAATTTGTGTCGATTATGCCGATAATATTCGGTTGGTTAATTCCGAAGAAATACAAAAACGAACTATCTTGTCTGAAAGTATAAATATTTGCAGGGTAATTAAACGGAACGTCTGAATTGCCGGGAATAAGGATTAAACCGTCATTAACTAAATTTTTTAACTTTTTTCTTCTTGAAATATATAATTCTTTTGAAAACATAATTTTATAGGTTTAAATTAAACTGAAATTTTGTTCAAAAATAATAAATAAAAATCTCTTTTTTATTAAAACGTTTAAAAACTTAACTTTGCATAAATTTTCAAAGAAATGGAATCAACAAGACAAAAAAAAGTTGCAGGACTTATACAAAAAGAAATGAGCCTTATTTTTCAAAAAACTGCATCTGATTATATGAATAAACTTATTTCTGTTACAATTGTAAGAGTTTCGCCGGACTTAGGTTCTGCTAAAATTTACCTTAGTATTTTTCCTGCTGATAGTAAAGATGCTGTTTTTGCTGAGATTAAAAACAATACAAGAAAGTTAAGAGGAGAGTTGGGTAATATAATCAGAAATCAAGTTCGCAGAATACCTGAACTTCATTTTGAAATAGATGATTCATTAAATTATGCTGAAAAAATTGACGAACTTTTAAAAAAATAATGAACTTCCCCTTTTTTATAGCAAAACGCTATTTGTTTTCAAAAAAAAACAGAAATGCAATAAATATTATTTCGGGTATTTCTGTTTTAGTTGTTGCTGTTTCTACGGCAGCATTAATTATTGTTTTATCTTCGATAAACGGTTTCGGGAAGTTAATTGATGAGCAAATTTCAACATTTGCTCCCGACTTGCTTCTGTTGCCGGCAAAAGGTAAGGTATTTAACACCGACAACAGCAGTTTTGATAAAATAAAAAAGATTGACGGGATAAAATATTTTGCTGAAATAAATGAAGACAACATTCTTTTAAAACATAATGACAGACAACTAATTTGCAGAATTAAGGGTGTTCCGGAAGATTACGGAAAAGTTTTCGGAATTGACACAACTGTTTATTACGGTGTTTATAAAACACACGGCAATAAGCAAAACTTTGCTGTAATAGGAGCCGGTATTGCTTATGAAATGGGGATTTCTGTTGAATCCGGAGAAACTGTATCTTTATGGATTCCTAACAGAAAGAAAATACGGATACATAATCCGGAACAATCTTTTAATGTTGTTAATGTTTTACCTGCCGGGGTTATATCATTAGATGCTGAGTTTGATGCAAAATATTTAATAAGTTCTTCTCGGGTTGTAAGACAATTAACGAAAAGAGACAGTTCCGAGTATAGTTCAGTTGAAATTTTAGTTGATAATGAAAGCCTTATTCAAGAGATTAAACGCCGGATTGAAAATATACTCGGAGAAAAGGCTATTGTAAAAGACAAACAAGAACAGTTTGATGTTTACAGGGTTATGAAGTCTGAAAGGCTGGCGGCATTTATTATAATGTTGTTTATTGTTTTGATTGCTTCTTTCAGCATTATAGGATCGGTAACAATGCTTATTATTGAAAAAAAAGAAGATATTTTCACTTTACAAAGCATGGGAACAAAGCTAAAAAGTATTAAGAGGATATTTTTTACAGAAGGGATTTTAATAAGTTTTACGGGTGCATTTCTCGGAATTATTTTCGGGGGCTTAATAAGTTTGGGGCAAGAATATTTCGGGTTTGTAACTTTTCCGTCTGACGGCAACTATATTGTTGAAGCCTACCCTATTGATGTTAATACTGCAGACTTGTTATTAACTTTTATTTCGGTTATGTTTGTGGGGACATTAATTTCTTTATATCCGGCAATGAAACTTAAGTCACATATTAACGGAAAAAATTAAGCCTCAATTTTTGTAAATTCGAGGCTTAATTTTAATACTTTTATTCACTTATATGTTCAGCAAGAAACATATAAAACTGCAGTAAGCCTTTTTGATATTCCGGTAAGCCGGCATACCAAAGTTGTTGGTCTTGTCCTGTCAAATGACCTGACATGCTTTGGTTAAACTCAAAACGTTCCTCAATTGTTCTGAATGCTTTTAATACAAATTCGTTTGCAACTTCATTTTGTTTGTTATCATATAAAATTCTTAGTGCTTCTTGATAAACGGCACCTAAACGACCGACATCATCTTGCATCCCGTGTCTGTCTTCCAAATGTTTGTCTTCTAAAGAAGCATAGTAATTCAACTCATCCTGAAAATTATTTGTCGCAATTTTTATAATTTCAACTGCTTTTTGGTTTTTATTAATTTTGAAGTATAGTTCTGCAAAAAGTAAGTCATAATAATTATAAGGAGAAATTTCATTACTGAAAATCCCTACACATTTATCAAGAGCCTTTTCTGCTTTCTCAAACTTATTCTCAGCAATCAATTGTTCCGCTAATGATTTGAAGCTACTTTTAAAATTCATTACAAAGCGTCTGTTATTCTCATCTAAATATAGTTTCTCCGGGTGTGTGTCTAATCCGCCCCATTTAAATTTGTTCATAATGTTATCATAAAGAACATCGCTGTTTACACTTCCCTCAGAACCGAACGTTTTTGTTTTTACTTTTATCGGAACTATTTTATATGCTAAACCGTCCAGTTGAAAATAATCTTCAAGGTTTAAGTAATGACTGTTTCCTACCGTTGTTGCAAAGTAAATAGGTCGCTCCCAATTGTTTGTTGCAAGCATATCTAAAACCATCATTTGGTTTTTTGTAATATGTTGTTTTCTGATATCCCAATTTATTGCATCTAAAATTTTTGAAGAATCACTTTCTTCTACAATTCCGTTTTCAATAACTGTTTTTTTATTAACGGGGATATTAAACTTGGTAGTCGGCAAATAATTTACCATTTGTTGATTTTGCAGAGGAGCTTTATACCTATTATCTTCTTGTGCGATATGATTTATTACGGTTTGTAAAGGAATCGATAAGTTTGAATTTTTAAGTTTATTTAAAAATGTTTCAATTTTATTGAAAAATACAGTCAAATCATCTGTTTCAAGGTTTAAACTGTTCTTTTTCAAAAACTCTTCGTTATTTATTTTATTTGCAAACCCATATAGCTGAACAGGATCAATTGAGTTGTACCCTTTTGATAATGAGGCATATTCTTTCGGAAATATTATTCCGAAGTTTGAATTTGAAAGATAGCTAAAGAATTCATCATAAATAACTTGATATTGTTCTTCAAACATTTTTTTATTTGCTTGGTAACGCTCTTGTAAATACATACCGGGGTTATCCATTTTGTAAATTACATCTCTTTTTCCTCTGTCATATTGCTCTTTTGTAAGTGTGAATTTAATGGGGGGAGAGTTGTAGGCTTTTTTTGTCATTTGTCCTATATACCACTCTGTATTAAAATAACTTAAGTTAATAACACGAACATCAGTTCTGTAGCCTTCGACTTCTTGAACATACCATAGAGGAAAAGTGTCATTGTCTCCGTTTGTAAAAATAATTGCATTTTCGTCACAGGAATCAAGATAGTTTTTTGCATAATCTGTTGCCGTAAACCTGTTTGATCTGTCATGATCATCCCAGTTTTGTTGAGCCATTAAAACAGAAACACCTACACCAAAAACGGTTGCAATTATTGCCCCTGTTTTTGCGGGTATATATTTTTTCAGAAACTTGTAAATAAAAGCAACTCCAAATCCTACATACATAGCAAAAACATAAAATGATCCGGCATAAGCATAATCTCGTTCTCTCGGCTGGAACGGGGGTTGGTTTAAATAAAGAACAATTGCAATTCCCGTAAAGAAAAAGAACATCATAACAACCCAAAAATATTGAACTCCTTTTTTACCTTGACCGTACATAAAAATCATTCCTAAAATTC
The DNA here is from genome assembly GCA_021648725.1 of Bacteroidales bacterium. Taxonomy (NCBI): domain Bacteria; kingdom Pseudomonadati; phylum Bacteroidota; class Bacteroidia; order Bacteroidales; species Bacteroidales bacterium. Next base: position 55,515 of record JAKISF010000022.1, read on the forward strand.
CGAGCAACAACGGTAAAAAGAAATATGTGTTTCTGGCTTTGTTGTTCTTCATAACTTCGGTAATGTTATCTTGATCGCCCAGCCTCATTTCATCAATGAATTTAATTCCGCTAATCCAATTACCGTCTTTAACGTTTCCGTGTCCTTGAATATCGTTTTGTTTTCCGGCAAAATTCCACATAAAGTAACGGAAGTACATAAAGTTAAGTTGGTAACTGAAGAAGTAACCTAAGTTTTCTCCGAAAGTCGGCAAACGTTTTTTTCTGTAATGGTCGTACTGAATTTCTCCGTAACGGTTTCTTATCGGCTCATTTGTTTCCGGGTTTACTTGTGCATAATAGAAATCTCCTTCTGTTTTGTTCAGCCAATTAATATACCCGCTGATATGATCAGGGCTTTCTTGGTCACTGTATAGTCTTGGAAAAAACGCTTTGTCTTCACTTTTGAAATTTCGTTTTATCTTTTGATCAACGATTTTATAAACATCATTACCGTCTTTATCGTTTTTCGGAAAATAAATATCTTTTACTTTCGGATAAGGATTGTTGTCATCTAATTCCGAGTTAAAGAATTGTCCGTACATTAAAGGTCGATCTCCGTATTGTTCACGATTTAGGTAGCCTAACAGTTCAAATACATTGTCCGGTTTGTTTTGATTCATGGGCGTATCTGCCTTTGAGCGAATTAATATCAGTGCAAAAGAAGAGTAACCGATTAATATTACGGCAAACATTGTAAATATTGTATTCCAAAGTATTTTTCCTTTTTTAAAAGTATAATATATTCCGAAAATAACAGCTCCGAAAAGCAGAATAAAGTAGAAAATTAATCCTGAGAAAAAAGGTAGGCCGAATTCATTTACAAATAATAATTCAAATTTAGAGCCGATAACAAATAATCCTTGTACAATTCCGTACATAATAATAAGAAGCATTGCTAAAGAAAGTAATGCAGCATAAATAATTCCTTTTTTAGTTACTTCGTATTTTTTGAAATAATAGATAAAAACAATTGCCGGAATTGCTAACAGATTCAGCAAGTGAATCCCTATTGATAAGCCCATTAAATAAGCAATTAATATTAACCAGCGATTTGCATATTTTTGGTCGGCTTCACTTTCCCATTTTAATATAGCCCAAAAAACAATTGCCGTAAAAAATGAGGAGGTTGCATAAACCTCTCCTTCAACTGCCGAAAACCAGAATGAATCTGAAAAAGTATAAACTAATGCTCCTACAATACCGCTTCCTATTATTGTAATTAATTGAGCCTGTGTAAATTCTTTTGTTTTAACTATAATTCTTTTTGCAATGTGTGTAATACTCCAATAGAGAAATAAAATTGTAAAAGCACTTGCTAAAGCAGATAATATATTTACCATTTTAGCCACAAGCTCAACATTCCCGAATGCAAAAAGAGTAAAAAACCTCCCTAATATCATAAAAAACGGTGCTCCGGGCGGATGCCCCACTTCTAATTTATATGCAGAAGTGATAAACTCTCCGCAATCCCAAAAACTGGCAGTAGGTTCAATCGTCAGCAGATATGTAATTGCTGCAATTGCAAAAACACTCCAACCTGTAATATTGTTTATAAAATTATATTTTTTCATGTTGAGTTATTATTCTGTGCGTTAAAAAAACACAGCGAAATTAAGATTTTAATTTTGAATTTCGAAATTTAGCTTAAATTTCCCCAGAGCAAACTCATACTTTTTTAATTGAAAATACTTTCAAAAATTGTCTTTTTTCTTATTAATTATTTGCATATTAGCCTGTTAGCCAAATGGTTAAAAGGCATGAAAAAAGACAATAAACTAGTGAGCATTTTTGGCAGTACAGACGACCCCGGAAGCCATGTAAACCAACTTCACAAACTAAATGGCATCCTCCGAATTGGCATAGGCTCAGTTATTTGCGGAGCTGAAACATAGAAGCAAATGGTAGAGTTTGCGAATTCAAAAGTGGGTTTTTTAAAAGAATTCCTAGAATTACCTAATGGAATTCCGTCAGAAGACACAATCAACAGATTTTTTTCTTCAATTGACAGTTCTCAATTTGAAAGTTGTTTTATAGATTGGGTTAATTCAATATCAAATATATCAAAGGGGCAAGTTATTGCAATTGACGGAAAAACATTAAGAGGAGCTAAGTCAGCAGGAAAGAAATCTCCCGTACACATGGTGTCAGTGCATGGGCAAATCAAAACAATTTAGTTTTAGGTCAAGTAAGAGTTAATGATAAATCAAATGAGATTACGGCAATACCGGAACTATTAGAAACATTACTAATTGAAGGCAATATTATAACGA